>CAZHUR010000125.1:0-4764 GCA_964535395.1 uncultured Acidimicrobiales bacterium | reverse complement strand
CTGATCGACCTCGTGCATGAGTGGCGACGCTTCCCTCTTCTCGACCCGGGTCTTCCAACCGAACTACTCGGGAAAGAGTGGGTTGGAGGCACAGCGGCGAAACTCTTTAGCCACACTCGGAGCCGGCTTCGCAAACCATCGATTACGTGGTGGACGTCCCAAGAGGCCCGTTTTGACTGACCTGTCCAAGCCACTCGGCAGCTGCTGGTTCGTTCGTGGCGACAGCTTCGAGATACATCTTCAGCTTGGGCTCGGTTCCGCTCGGACGAACGATCACCCGACCACCGACGAGGTCGTAGATCAGAACGTCTGAAGGTTCGAGACCCGCAGCTCCATCTATCAAATCGACTATCTCGAGCACAGAAAAACCACCGATCTCTGCGGGAGGTTCACTACGCAAGCTCTGCATTGTCGCCGTCATCTCAGCCATGGGGTCTGACCCCTCGAAGCGTGATGACACTTGGCTGGTGAGGTGATAGCCGTGGGCTTGATAGATCTCCGCGAGCAGATCGTCAACGCTCCTCCCCGTCTGGATACAGCGCGCCACTAACTCCGAAAAAGCCAACCCGGCCGAGATTCCATCCTTGTCTCGGATAGCCGGCTGCACCGAATAGCCGAGCGCTTCTTCATAGGCGAAAACAAGAGGGAGATCAGTATCGTCAGCGACTCGAGCCAACCACTTAAAACCGGTGAGGGTGGTGTGGCAGGCAACGCCGGCACCGACCGCTATCTTCGAGAGCAGTGTCGACGACACGATCGTGGTCGCGACCGAACGTGGTCCTCCGGTTTTGTTGATGATGTCTGCGCCGAGCAGCACTCCGATCTGATCCCCGGTCAGTCGCTCCCAGCCGGTTGCGCGCTTGACAGCAACTGCCAAACGGTCTGCGTCGGGGTCGTTGGCCAAGATGATGTGCGCGTCGACCTGATCGGCGAGCGCCATTACCAGGTCGAGAGTTCCGGGCTCTTCGGGGTTGGGAAAGGGTGCGGTTGGAAAGTCAGGGTTGGGTTCGTGCTGTTCGGGAACGCTATGGACCACATGACCCGCATTGGTCAGGGCATCGACAAACAGGTCACCACCGACGCCGTGCATTGCCGTGTAGGCAATCTTGAGCTTCGTCCCAGCATTATCCGACGAGCTGGCGATCGCAGCGAGGTACGCATCGACCTCGGCTGCGCCCAAGACCTCCACATCCTCGGGCCGCCCGGCATCGACCGAATCAGGCCACGGCTCGGCGGCCATCAGCTGTTCGATCCGAGCAGCGTCGCCGAGCAACACTTGCCCACCGTCGGCCGAGTAGACCTTGTAGCCATTGTCGGTTGCGGGGTTATGACTCGCCGTCACCATAACTCCGCCAGCGGCGTCGGAGCGGACGATCTCGTGGGCCACGACCGGGGTCGGCACCGGTTCGCCGAAGAGGCTCGGTCGATGACCGGCTTCGGCGAGCACTCGCGCCGTGACGTTTGCAAAGTCTTCGCTGCCATACCGAGCATCCCGTCCGATCACGAACGTAGACCCTGATGGCAGCCAGGTAGCAATTGCTTTGGCCACCTGCTCGATCGTGTGGACGTTCATGCACAGCGGCCCCTCTCCCAGGGGTGCGCGCAGGCCAGCGGTTCCGAAACGGAGGCGGTCTGCCACTTCAGTCAGCTCGCCGCGATTGCGGTGCGCAGACCGAGTTCGAGCATTTCGTCGACGGTCAGCTGACGTTCATCAGAGCTCAGGTGTTCATCGTTTACGAGGTGGTCGGTGATCGTAAACATGGACAACGCTTCGGCTCCCTCGATTGCACACACCGAATAGAGGGCGGCGGTTTCCATCTCAACGGCCAACACGCCGTTGGCGGTGTGGTGCGTTTGGGCCTTGTCATTGGCCTCGTAGAAGATGTCGCTGGTAAACACCGTTCCGAGCGACAAACTCACTGCGTTCGTCGCCGCCACTTCGGTGACCACATCGAGCATTCGTGGAGTTGCAACATTCGGTAGCGGTGCCCCCAGCAGTTCGGGCATGTTCGAGTTGGTCACTGCATCGGTGGCAACGACGATCTGACGGAGTGCGAGATCTGGAGCGTACGCACCAGCGGTGCCAACGCGGATCAGTCGTTCAACGCCGTAGTGACGGATCAATTCGGTGATGTAAATCGCTGCCGAGGGCATACCCATCCCCGACGCCATAACCGAAACTAGGTTCCCCTCGAAGGAGCCGGTGAAGCCGAGCATCCCTCGAACGTTGGTCACCTCTTCGGCATTGTCGAGGAAAGTAGAAGCTATGTGTTTGGCACGAAGCGGGTCGCCCGGCATCAGCACCGTCGGTGCAAAGGCCCCATCTGCAGCGTTGATATGTGGAGTAGGCACGCCGAAGATTGTGCCACACCCAAAGATTTGTACGGGATTCCTGACCACGCCGGCCTGAAGCCCTGCACGGAAACTAGCGGTCGATGCCGGTGAAGAGGAGGACTACCCGTTCGCGGGTATTGGTGTTGGTTGGGGAGGCGAGGCGTGGCGCTGGTGGTTGAGAGAGCAGGCCTGACAATCCTGAGGCTCCGGTTGGGCACACCGGAATGTCGGTGTACTCGTGGGCCATCTCGTAGGCCTTCAACACGAAGGCCTCGGGGGCGACGATCGGCTCACCGCCGCTCGCGTGGGTCTGCTTCAACAACGGCAACCAGTCATAGGTGACATCGTCGAGAATTCCGGTGGCGAAGCTCTGCGGATCGTCCCATGCCCACATGTACTTCTCCGGGTTGGCCTCGGCATCTGCGAAGTCGAAGTCAGGCGTCAACAGGTCCCATGCACGGCGCAGCGGCGCACAGCCCTCAGCCTGCACCGGGTGCAAGCGAGCTGTCGGGATGGCCAGTGACACAGCGGTCGACAACGCTCCCCCGCCAACCTGGATGTAGAGCGAGTCGATGTTGGGCAGCTGGTCGGCAAGTTCCCAACCGAGGGTCCGGCCACCGTCGAAGGTCGTGGGAGTGTCGGTGCCTTGCACGCTGAACGCGCCAGCGCCGCCTTCGACCGCTTCACGAAAGCGCAGGTAGGCCGGGTCACCGACTTCACCTTCACGACGTTCGCTCGGGTGGACCGACGCAGAGAGCTCGATGAGGCGGTTGACGATTCCTTGATCAGCCCATGTAGGAACGAACACGTCGAGCGGGCGTTGCATCGCAGCAGCGACCACACCAGCCCCCATCGCGGCGTTTCCGCAACTGGCGATCGCCAGGCGTTCGGTCTTCGGCGCACCCAATGCTTCAGCGACGAGCATATGGATCGCCGCGCCCATGAGGTGACGTGCTTTGTGCGAACCGCCGACGTTGTGTGGTTCGGCCTTGATCCACAGATCGATGTCGAGTCCCGCTGCCTCGGCCAAGGCGGTGACCTGGACGACAGGGGTCTCGACAAACCCATGGCCTTCGATGCCCGAGATCGCGTTGTCGAGTGAGCTAACAATGTCGACCCATTGTTCGTCGGTCATTGCACCATCTCGAACCGCTGCATAGCTGTCGAGACGGTCTCGGTACCGAAGAAAGGGGTTCGCTGAACTCATGGGCGAACTATAGAGCGAACGACCGAGGAGTCAGCCGACGAGGACAAAGGATGCGTCGAACTGGAACGCTCCAAGGCTCTCGCCATCTTCCCCAAACACGGCACCCTCAATGACGGCGGTGTAGAAACCAATAGGCGCGTCGGGCGGGATCGCAACCGCACCTGCAATTGGGTCGAAACCCTCATCGTCGCCTCCGAGTGCCTCACTTGTCAGGAGGAACGAGGGTTCGTCACTAAACACTCCGTTCGCTTGCCACGCAATGCTGTTGTTCTCCCCGTCGAAGCAAGTGATGACCGCATCATCGCCAACTACAGCTTCTATGCCTTCGTCGATCTCCCACCGGAAGGTCGCAAGGTCTCCCGCCTGGTAATCGGAGCTGTCGAAGCGAAGATTCACACCGTTCACCGGCTCCTCGACCCAGTCCGGTAGACCGTTCCACTCACAGGCCGCAAGCGCGCCGGACTCCTCACCCACCCCACATGCCGCACTGAAGAGGGCGATTACAACCAAGACGTACAGGAACCGCTTCATGTCTTTTCTACGGTTCCCGTGGCCATCTGGTTCCAGGACTAGCTAAAGCTGGCGCCGGTAGCTTCGTTGAAGCCCTCGATCAATCCGTCCCACTTGTCGGCAAGGCCGCGAAGGCCGCTCCACCACTCTTGGCTACGGCGAGCTTCGAAGTCGGGAATGTCAACGCCTTGCTGCTCGACCCAGGTGTAGTAGCCGAGGTTGAACACCCGGTTGCGCTCGATCTCGCCCATTTCGAGATGTTCGGTGGGCAAGCCAACGAGATGGTTCTCGAACACGTCGTTGGCTTCGGCGTCTTCGAATCCACCTGCGTAGTACTCGCTCATGATGCGCTCACGGTCCGAGTTGTAGAGGTCCGAGCCATCGGTTGCGACCGACATGACCACGTCGTCAGAGCCGAGGTTCATTGCCTTGGCTGCGGTGATCGCGGCGAGCGTGTTGGCGATTGACGAGTAGCCGAAGTCGACGAGCATGTCGACCAGCATTGGGTCCATACCGCGCTCAGCGAGTACCCGCTTGCCCGCTGGCGTGTTGAACATGATGTCGAGACGGTTGGTCGAATCATCGCTCACGCCAACGACCAAGTCGGTGTTGGTGACGTTGTGAATCAGCGGAATGTGTTTGTCGCCGATGCCTTGGATGTTGTGCTCGCCAAAGCCGTTGTAGAGCATCGTCGGGCATTCGAGCGCCTCGAC
>CAZHUR010000124.1:3264-7268 GCA_964535395.1 uncultured Acidimicrobiales bacterium | reverse complement strand
GATGAGAATGACCTCATCGGGCACCGAGGCCGCAATGTCGGCAATCCGTTTAGCGCGAGGAGCAACCGGTCGAGACACCGTCATCAAGTTCGCTGGCTGCTACCACGGCCACACCGATTCGCTGTTGGTCGCTGGTGGCAGCGGCGTAGCCAATCAGGGCATTTCGGGCAGTGACGGTGTACCCGATGGAGCGGTTGCCGACACGATCGTCGCCCCGTACAACGTCGTCCCCGAGATTGACGAGAACGTTGCTGTCGTCGCGGTTGAGCCAGTGGCCGCAAATATGGGCTTGGTAGCTCCGAGCGAGGGCTTCCTTCAGGGGTTGCGCGACGCATGCGACGCTGCGGGCGCGATGTTGCTCTTCGACGAGGTCATCACGGGCTTTCGGCTCGCGCGAGGTGGAGCCACCGAATGGTACGGAGTGCAACCCGATGTTTGGGCCTTCGGTAAGGTCATCGGCGGTGGGCTTCCGGTTGGTTGCTATGGCGCAAGCCGAGAGATCATGGGCCACGTTTCACCTCTTGGAGGCGTCTACCAAGGCGGAACTCTTTCCGGCAACCCACTCGCCACCGCTGCCGGGCTCGCAACCCTCGAACTGCTCGACGCTGACGCATACATCGAGCTTGAACGCATCGCCACCAAGCTCGCTACCGGTATGCGCGATGCCTTCGCTGCCGCTGACGTCGACGCCGTCGTACCCCAGGTCGGCCCGCTGGTCGGACTGTTCTTCGGAACCGAAGCTCCAACGAACTTCGACGAGGTCAAAGAACTTGCTGAGAACGGCGTGTACAAGACCTTCTTCCATGAGTGCCTCTCGCGAGGCGTCGCCCTCGCACCCGGACCATATGAGATCCTGTTCCCAGGCCTAGCCCACACCGACGACGTGCTAGATGAAGCACTTGCGGTGATGGCTGAGGCCGCCGAGCAGCTCAGCTAAACGAAAACAAGACCGAACGAGAACAAAGTCGAAGCAATCCACCCTGGAGAAGTTGTGGCCCTGAAGAAGCTGGCGTTGGTAGTTCTGCTGCTCGCGTTGATCGCCGCTGGCTGCACCTCGACGACAAATGAGGGCGGCGGTACTGACCCCGACCCAGACGAGTCGACGTCCACCACCGAGGCGCAGGCCGTCGTGGGTGACGATCGCGAAGACGAAGAGTCGACCGAGGCTACGCAGGCTGGCGCATGGATCGTCGACCCCGGAGCGTTCCCCGAGCCAGAACCAGACCCGACCCCCCTTGAGGTGTCCGACGAGATTCGGGTCGGCGTTCTCGAGAACGGGCTGACGTATTTTGTGCGCTCGAACGACAGCCCCGGTGGATCGGTGGCGTTGCGTCTTGCGGTACGCGCTGGTGGCTTCCATGAAGATCCGTTGGGCACCGGCGTTGCCCATTTCCTCGAGCACATGATGTTCAACGGCACCGAGCAATTCCCGGGAGGATCACTCGATGCGACGCTTCGAAGCATCGGCGCCGAGATCGGCCCCGACTTCAACGCGTTTACCAGCACCAACTCGACCGGATACCAGCTACAGGTCGTCGACGACGGAGACAACGTCGAGATTGCATTCGACGTCCTGTCCGAATGGGCGTCGGCAGCGCTGATCGAACCCGATGCAGTCGCCGACGAAGCCCCGGTGGTTCGAGAGGAACTGCGTCTCCGCGACGAATCACCCGGCGGCATCGTGGGCGTGTTCTTCGAAGAGGCTTACCAGTCGGGCACGCCATATGAAGGCGTGAATGTGTCGGGCACCGCCGAGTCGGTAGGCGAGATCACCGAGGGTGCCCTTCGAGCCTTCTACGACACGTGGTATCGGCCGGACAACATGGCGGTGATCGCTGTTGGCGATCGCAGCGTCGACGACTTAGAGGACCTCATCATCGATCGTTTCGAAGATAAGGAGGCTCGCGGCGAACTGACCCCGCAACCAAACGGTGGAGACTTCGATCTCGAGACCGAGGTGTCGGTCGATGTGCTTATCGAGCCCAGCTTCGGCGACTCGTTCATCAGCGTCGACATTCCCATTCGGACGTGGGACACATCGACGGTCGGCGGCGACCAATTGCAGACCACCGAGGTGCTGCTCGGCATCGCAATCGACAACCGACTTGTCGAAGGTGTTGAATCCGGACGCCTCGACCTGCGTCGAGCTGGCGGTGGCTACTTCCTCGAGAACAACGACCTCGCATATATGGGTTTCAACCTCGACGCAGACGACCTGGTAGCGGGGACCGAAGTGTTCATGACCGAACTCCAAGCAAGCCTGCAGAACCCGTTTACCGAAGCGGAGATTCAAAGGGCAGCCGATGTCCTACGCAGTGCCGAGGAACAACGGCTCGAACAGTTTGAAACGATCCAGGACAGCGACTTTGCTGACCAACTGCTCTTTACCTTCCTTCGCGGAGGTGACATTTCCGACGTCGAAGACTCCGTCGACCGGAACCTCGATTTCCTCGACGCCCTCACCGCCGAGCAGGCAAACCAACACTGGGGATGGATGCTTACCTCCGCTGCTCCGATCGTGATCATCGTTGGCCCAGACGCGGAGCGAGTGGGCACGCCCCAAGAGCATCTCGCCGCAGTCGCAGCTGCTTCCCGAGCAACGACCGAACTCCTGGAGGACGACACCGTCGAGATCGACGAGCTCATCGAAACCCCAGACGAGGTTCGCGAAATCGAGTTCAACGATCTGCAGAACGGCGAAGTCGAGTTGGTATTCGCCAACGGCCACCGCGTGCTCTTTGCCGAGTCCGCTATCAGCGAAGGCCAGATCATCCTCACCAGTGAGTCACCGGGCGGTCGGTCGGTAATGGGAGTCGACGAAGGTGCACTAGCGGATACGGCGCTGGGCGCGGTTTCGTCGAGCGGAACCCAAGAGTGGTCACGAACGCAGTTACGCAGGTACCTGTCGAGCATCGACGTCGCTCTCGTGCCCAACGTCTCCGACTTCACCGAAGGGTTCTCCGGTGGTGCCTCCACCGAAGACGCTGATGTGCTCTTCCAGTTGCTGCACCTCGCAATCACCGAACCGGCGATCGATGATGTGTCCTTTGCCCAACAGCTAGAGGCTTCGCGAGACGCTGTGGAACAAGTCAGCCTCGACTCCGAAACCGCAGTCCGAGTCGCAACCGCAGACGCTCGGAGCGGTGGAGGAAACCTCGCCGCCGCGCCGACCGCCGAACAACTCGACGCACTAACTGCCGACGAGGCGCTCGATATCTACGAGGACCGCTTCTCCGCGCTCGACGATCACACGATCGTCATCGTGGGCGACATAGACGAAGATGACGTCGTCGACCTCGCACGCACCTGGATCGGCACGTTGCCGGCATCGAGTGAACGCGAGACCCCTGGCGCCTACCCCGACTCGGGCGTGGTTACAGAACAACTCGCAGTCGGATCGGGGTCTGCAGCGGGCTCGTACCGGTTGACCTTGATCAGTGAACGTGAAGCGACCATCGAGAACCGCCTCATCGCGGACCTCACATCTCGAATCATCGACGACCGCATCTTCACCATCATCCGGGAACAGCTCGGCGCAACCTACGGCGGGTCTTCCTTTGAGCGATTCATCGAGCCTGGTGGCGAGACCGAACTGGTGGTCAACATCAACGGCGACCCGTCGCGCATCGACGAGATCGCCGCCACGGTCGAGGAAGAACTCGCAGCGATCGCCGCTGGCGAATTCGGTGCTGGCGACTTTGCAGAAGGCGTAGCGATCATCGAGGCCGAACTGAACTTCATCAGCAACGGGTTCATTACCGACTCGCTCTTCGACGAAGCAAACTCCACCGGTGGCGACCTTCTGAACCGAGCGAGCCAGCGAGAAGCCTTGTCATCGATCGGCGCTACCGACGTTTCCGCCTACGTAGAAGAACTCCTCGACAGCGGTCAACGAATCGATATCCGCAACGTTCCTGATCGGTCGTAAGTCGATACGGGCTTCGCCCGAATTTTATCGACTACTCGTTTAGGTGAACGGGAGAGGGATTGTTCCGGTGGCTAGA
>CAZHUR010000124.1:0-3164 GCA_964535395.1 uncultured Acidimicrobiales bacterium | reverse complement strand
ATTTTATCGACTACTCGTTTAGGTGAACGGGAGAGGGATTGTTCCGGTGGCTAGACGGATTGCCCAAAAGCCCACGCCTGCGACCAGGTTGAGCGTGGCGATGGCGAGCTTGTGACGGCTCACCCACTCGAGGGTCTTGGTAGGTGTTGCCAAAAGGGCAACCGCAAACGTGAGTGCCTGAACGAAGATCACCGCCATCCACGGGTTCATAGCAAGTGAACCAACAACGTCGCCGCGAACAAGCGACTTAAGTGCCCTAGTGCATCCGCACCCAGGGCACCATCCGCCCGTCAACAAACGGTACGGGCAGTAGACCTGGCCCTCTTCAGCAGAGAGTTCAGTGAACGCTGCAGCCGCACAAACGCCCGCGAGCCCAAGAGCTGGGACGCTACGGCGAGGGCCAACCCACTTTGAAGGAGCGGCGGTTGACGCTTGCTGTGTCAGTACTGCGGTCACGGGAATGAGCCTAGTTGGCCGCAGCTACCAGTGCTGGTCCAACGATGTGGAATTAGCTCTCTTCGCCAGCGAGGGCTCGTCGAGCGGGATCGAGGTACCGATTGATCTCTTCACGAGTACTCGTGTTGGGATCGATGATGTCGTGAATGCTCAAGCCGTCGGCGGCGAGGATCTCTTCGAGTTCGCCGGTTTCGATCATGAGGTTCATCTGTTCGGTGAGTTCGAGATCTCGGAAGGCAAGCTCCTCTTCGGGATCGAACTGGGTCCGCTCGAAGAGGGTGACAGCGAGGAGCTGCTCGACGTCGAGCTCGCGAGGTGCGCCGAGGCCAAAGCCGGGCATGCCGCCTGCGACCTGGCGAGGACGTCCATCTGGAGATGCATAGTTCTGGCCGGTGCCAAAGATCGCCGAACCTTGGTTGATCCATAGCATCTGGTCTTCGATCGTGGTGAAGGTCTCGTGCACCTCGCCGCCATAGAACGCTGGACCGATGCCGCCTCGGCCTTCGGCGCCGTGACAACCCGAACATCCCGCTTCAACGTAGAGCTCTTCACCCTCGCCCAACAGTCCGGTCAGGCCTTGTGGAACACGTTCGAGCGTTCCGAAGTAGAAGGCTCCCCAGACCGGGAGGAACAGCAACACTGGGACGATCCAGAACGGCATCTTCTTACGCTCTTGGAACTGGGTGACATAGGGAGCGACAGGTTCTGGCTCTGGCTCGACATAGACCTCGGGTACCGGAGCGCTGGCTGCAACCGCGGGTGCAGCGTCGGGCGTAGCTGCTGGCTCGACTGCGGTGCCAGCATCTGCAGACGCTTCAGCTGGCGCACTCTCGCCTGAAAGTGCGGCTTTGCGAGCGGCTGACCGCTTGAGCAGGTGTTCTGGGATTTCGGTCAAGACACCCTTCTCCTCTGCGAAGTGGAAGGCGCTGTACGGCGCTTTGGGTTGCGGCAAAACATCGTACGCCCTTTTGGGGTCGCTGCGATGCTTCACACGCTCAGATCAACAACGGCAAATCCTATGCGACGTAATCGAGCTTCGTCGACAACAGCTCACCGTGCTTCAGGAGACAATTGTCACGCGGCAGCGCATAGGCGCGATTTGGCCCGCGCGTGATAAACCATCGACCTGAAGCTGTACTTGTGCGAGTCGCGAGTACACTTGTGATCTAATTCACGAGCGCGATATCCAATTGCTTCGCAGCGGCGAAACGATAGGGTCTGAGCGCGACCATTTCGCATCCGATGCCAGTGCACAGGGAGACAGCATCTTTATGAGTGGAGTTGAGCGGTGACCGAGTTTATTGTTTCGCTCGTCGTGATGGCTCTGTCGATGGGCGTTTACCACTGGTACGAGAAGAAGACCCCTCTCGATAAGCGCTTTTCGTGGGGCGAAGCCATGATTGCTTCGGTCTATGTCTTTTATCTGTTCTTCTGGGCCTACGGCGTGGTTCCGCACTTCTGGCTGCAGTGGGCAGACAGCGGTCTTGCATGGCGCGCTGACGTTATTCTCGAGGGTCCGCATATCCCGTTTCTTTCCGTTACGACCCCAGAAGGCGAACAGTTGGGCATCATTGCTTCCCAGCAAGATGGCGGCTGGTTCCCATTCCGTATTCCATACCTCGTGATTCGCGACCTCGTTGCGGTCGGCATCCACGTGGTCTTCCTCGGCCTCAACATCTTCTACTGGCACCACTGGCAGAGCCGTGATGCCCGAGCAAAGGCCGCAGAAGCACAAGTCGAGGCACCATCACAGTTTGGTCGTCCACTCATCCGGGAAGGGGCTCGATAAGTGTCGGTTACCGACGCAAATCCCCCAATGCCCGAGTTTCGGGACGACTACGTCCTCCAAGAGGTCGACGCGGCTTGGCTTTCTGCTGCAGTAAAGCCAAAGCAGTTCATTCACATCGATCAGTCCGAGTGCATCATGTGCGAAGGCTGTGTCGACATCTGCCCGTGGAAGTGCATCCACATGGTGTCGCCAGATTCAATTTCTGAGGCAATCGGTACCGAGCAACCCGGCCTCGACCCCACAGACAACGTCATTTTCACCATCGACGACGACGTGTGCACCCGCTGTGCGCTTTGCGTCGATCGATGCCCAACCGGTGTCATCATCCTCGGAAAGATCGGCGATCCCGATCCTGACGGCGATCATCACCAACGCACGAACACACACGGCTACGGCTACGGCATGCGGCTCGGCTGAGCCCTGCTAACCCAAGTAACTATTCACACGACCAAGTAAACGAGCAGGAAAACAAGTGGCAAAGAACAAGCTGCCGGTTTCACAGCAGATTCAGCAAAAAACAAGCGAGCTGATCGATAGCACTCAGGGCTCACAAGCGTGGAGCTCTATTTTCCGTCCTGGTTCGATTTTCCGTAAGGGCTACAGCGACAGCCCACGAAACCGGTCCTACGTCATCATGAACTCGGTGCTCTACCACCTTCACCCGGTCAAGGTGAAGCGCCACGCCGTCAAGGTCAGCTACACCCTGTGTTTGGGTGGAATCAGCTTCTTCACATTCATCTTGCTCACCGTTACCGGCATCTTCTTGATGTTCTTCTATCGCCCAACCGCGGCACAGGCCTGGGAAGACATCTTTGCTCTGCAGTCCTCTGTCACCTTTGGACTACTCGTTCGCAACATGCATCGTTGGGCTGCGCACCTCATGGTGCTGTCGGTGTACTTGAACATGGCTCGCGTGTGC
>CAZHUR010000123.1:0-7276 GCA_964535395.1 uncultured Acidimicrobiales bacterium | reverse complement strand
TCACCGCAGTCTGTATCGGAGCCGTGACAGCAGCTGCGGCGACCGAGGCCGGTTTCGAAGTCGCCTTGTGTGGAGCCCCGACCGTCGAAGCAATTATCGAAGCGCTTGAACAACTGGGGCGAAGTCTTCCATAGCCCCAGCGTCGATAGAGATGTACGTAAAACCCCAGCGCTCCCGCCAGTGCTGGACCTCTTCAATGATCTGGCCGGTGGTTCCAACGAGAGCATGGGGAGAGGCGAGCGCTTCCTCGGCGGTGATTCCTAGCAGAGGAGCCATCTCAGCAGCGACGGCGTCTCGGTCGTTGGTGACCATGGCGAGGTGGATACGGCTCTGAATGATGAGCGAATCAAACCGGTCACCCGCAGCAGCACGCACCCACTCGAGTTTTTGATCGGTGCGTTCGAGTGTGGCGTCTCGACCCGCACGCTCATCGATGACGCCGGCGGCGAGGCCCGGGTTGATGCCGACGATGTCCGCCTTCTCACCAGCGAGGGTGAGCATCTTTTCCTTGCCGCCAGCCAACATGATCGGCACGCCGCCCTCTTGGACCGGCGCCGGACTCCCAGCGGTGCCGTGAACCGAGTAGTGGGTGCCGTCGTGGTCGACCTCTTCGCCCGACAACAGCGATGTGACGATGTCTACGGACTCTCGCAGCCGAGCAATACGAGTGCCCGGCGAGTCGAGGGCGATGCCAGACAAGTCGTAGTCGCTCGTCATCCAGCCCGCTCCGAATCCAGCTTCGAGCCTGCCCCCTGAAAGGGCATCGAGGGTTGCCAACTCTTTGGCCAACACAACCGGATGGCGGTAGTCGTTGGCCAGAACGAGCGGCAGCAGTCGGATCGTCGAGGTGGCCGCGGCCACCGCGGTTAGTGCGATGAGCGGCGCTGTCTGGTCGTCGAGATGATCGGGCATCGTGACCGAGTGAAAGCCCAACTCTTCTGCTCGCTGTGCGGTCGAGACCACATCTCCGAACGATGTTTGGCCGAGCGAGATGGAGAATCGGAACGACGATGTCATGGCCCGATGCTATCTAGCTCGACGTGAGCGTCTGCATCAGAGGTGTCAGAGAGGGCAGACACGGCCCACGTGAGCCCCGATCGACCGGGTCGAAACTCACTCTTATCCATAGCTGGACCATCGAGTGCCGCATTAGGTTGTGGCCATGAGCCCAGCAGACACCACCGAGACCATCATCGACGCCGAGACTCCTGATGGGGAAATGGCGGTGGTCATCACCGAGCCAGCCAGTGGAGGGCCTTACCCAACGATTGCGTTGTTTCACGATGCGCCTGGGATTCGAAAATTCAACTACGACTTCAACCGCCGGCTCGCCGCCGAAGGGTACCGGGTGATCATGCCCGACCTTCACCATCGTCATGGCCGCCTCATCGGGATCATGCCCGACCAGGCCACTGACGAGAACAAGGCACTTGTGCAGATGATGCTTCACTCAATGACCGACGATGGCATTCAAGCTGATCTTGACGCAGCTCTCGTTGCTGCTGGTGTCGGCGACGATGAGAAGATGGGAACGATCGGGTTCTGCCTCGGTGCGCGTGCGATCTTCCGCACGCTGATGCGCCTTCCAGAGCGTTTCGTCGTTGGAGCGACCTGGCATCCATCACTGCTCGCAGACGACGAAGACGACTCACCGCATCTCACCGCAGCCCAACTTGAGCAGCCTGTGTACATCGGGATCGGTACTGCTGATCAGATTCAGTCCATCGAAATGCACAAACGCTTCTTCGATGCGGTGGAGCCCCTGGATCATGTGGAGATCGAGATCTTTGAGGGCGCCGACCACGGCTATACCTGGCCAGGGTCACGCAACTATCACGAGGTTGCCGCCACAGGTTCGTGGATGAAGACCACAGCGCTTTTTGCTATGCATCTCCGCGGCTGAACGCCGGGCTGGCATCCTCGGACAGGATCAGCGAGCCGGGAATGCCAGGTTGGATCTATGACCTGCCTTCCATCACCGCCATTCCATACTCTTCCTCGGTGATGACACCGCCCTCGCTCTCGGCCCGTCCCTGATCGCCGCTGTGTAGGAAGGGCTGTAGGCCATCGATTCGTTTCCATGCCGGGTATGGCTGTTCACCGTTCTCGTCTGGGACATAAGGAGAGGTTTCTACGCGGGTGTGGCGATGGATGTATCTCGCGCAGTTGAGGAAGACGCGGTCGACGCTTGCCCGAACAATACCGATTGCCCCTGGATACTCCGACAGCAGTTCATCCTCCTGATGAAAGGACGCCGTTGCCTGGACTCGAACTCGATTCGGTGTTTCGAAGTCGATGAATAGCATGCCGATCTTTGCGGTCGCATCGATGTTTCCCATCGATAGAAACATCGAGTTGCCGTCATATGCCGGGAAGGCGAGTGTTGTTTCGTCGAGTACTTTCACCGTGCCGAAGTCGCCGCCCTTGTAACTGACGGTTGGTTCGCCCGCAGCGCTCACCGTCGACAGAAAGAAGAAATCCCGCGTGGAGATAAATCCAATGTGCATCTCGTTGAGTTCGGTCTCGACGATCGCCGCTTCGAGCACGTCGGCGAGGGGTCGCACTTCGTACTGATCCTGAAGCGCTCGTTGCTCTTGGCCGTAGAAGTCCATTTCGTGCCTTACACCTCGACTACCAGATCGTCGTCGAGGTTGATCGTTGTTGCACGGGGCTTATCGGGGGCATCGTCGATGACTTCAACAGGGCGACGGGGGCGCTTGTCGAATACCAATTTCGTTGCGTCGGGCCGTGAGTAGTGACCAGATGGGTCCGCAGCAGCCTTAGCTAGGGGAATCATTGAGAGGTCGATCGTCGCGTAGACGAGACCCTCTTCATGTTCGTCGAGCAGGTTGGAGATGATCTGGCCGTCGGGAGCGTAAATGCGGCTGCTGCCTCCACCGCCACCACCGCCGTTGAGAAGAGCCCGTTGGTCATCGGTTTGACAGAAGAGCTCCAGTCCGGCTTCACCGGTTACCTGAGTCGCGGCGATGACGAAGGTCGAACCCTCAACGGCATAGACCTGGGAGGCTGCCATGTTCACCTCGGGACCGAGGGCATACGCGCCTCCGCGATACAAACAAAATGATGGCCAGGCTGCGGCGTGGACCTGCTCGCCCTGGCTATACATCGCGTACTTGCTGAGCGGCTGGAGGTGCTCCCAGCAGCAGAGGCCACCAAAGCGTCCAATACCGTCGACCTCTTCGACGTGTATGTCGCTGCCATCGCCCTCGCCGTAGAGGGCACGCTCGACGTGGGTTGGCTTCAGCTTGCGGCGGTTGTACAGGGTTTCGCCTTTGTCGTTGAACATGAATTGCGCGAGGTAGAGAGACCCGTGGTCGCGCTCGCTCGCGCCGAAGGCGACGGTGATGTTGTTGTCGCTGGCAGCTTTGGCAATCGCCTTGTACTCAGCGCTTCCGACCGTCATTGAGTTCTCGTGGTACCGCTGGATGAACTGCATTCCCCAGGCTTGGGAGTCGAGCCACAGAAAGTGTGGATACCCGGGAATCCATGCTTCTGGGAAGACGATGAGCTTTGCGTCGTTCGCTGCAGCTTCTTCGATGAGGGCGATCGACTTCTCGACGCCGGCTGCCATATCGAGCCAACAAGGTTCGGCTTGAACTGCGGCAGCTACGTAGGGTTCTGTGGACATGGTCGGGTCTCCTCGGTTGTTTTGTGAACTGATCGAGGAACGTCTGTGTTGTC
This sequence comes from uncultured Acidimicrobiales bacterium, assembly GCA_964535395.1. Taxonomy (GTDB): domain Bacteria; phylum Actinomycetota; class Acidimicrobiia; order Acidimicrobiales; family SHLQ01; genus SHLQ01. The sequence goes on along the minus strand of CAZHUR010000123.1, from coordinate 3,574 downwards.
CGCCGTTGCCGTCTGAGCCAAAGACGTTGACCTTGCCGAAGGCAACCACCTGACTGAGAGGACTTGAGACATTCGTCACTTCCCTCAGAACTCAGTCAACTGGCGAGAGGAGGTTTAGTCAATCCCAAGCGAAAGGACCACGTCTCGCATGGCTCGCAAGCTGTGTCCTGAGAGCATCGTCGCGCAGTGGGGCAGTGCGGCGGCCATACCCCCCACGAGGGGCTCGAAGTCGGTTGCCGCCACTCGCGGATTCACCCACACAATTCGATGGCTGAGCCGCTCAAGGCGTGCCATGAGTGAGGCAAGATCTTCGGGGCTGTCTGTATCCCAACCGTCGGAGGTGATGAGCACGACGGCACCGCGAACCGAGGTCGACCACGTTGGGTTCGAGATCAAGGTACGCAGGCTGGTGGCGATCTTTGTTCCAGAGAAGCGATCGTCTACGAGCTTCGAAGCTGCTTCGATAGCCTCTTCTGGCTTCTGCTCACGCAGCGCAGGTGTGATGCGGGTGAGTTCTGTCGAGAACGCGAATACCTCCGCCTGCACCTGGCTGGCGAGCGCACGCATCACGTGCATGTACGGCCGGGCAAAGGTCTGCATCGAGCCTGAAACGTCGGCGAGCATGACAACCTTTCGAGGTCGCCGCACGGGCTGTTTCCATTGCAGGGTGATCGGGTCACCTCCCGTTCGCCGCGCTGCGCTGAGCGTGCGCCTTCGATCGAGATCGGAACCATGACGCACCCGCCGCGCTCGACGGGCAGGTCGAGTGGGCCAGCGAATCTGTGCCTGCTCGAGCCACTCGCCGATCTGTTCGAGCTCGACATCACTGAGTTGGTCGAATGCCTGGTCTGCAATCGCAGCCAATTCGGTCGGCAACAGCTCAGGTAGTTCGATCTCGCTCTCTTCTGGATCGTCCGATTCTTCGGCGGCCGCCGAAGGTGCGCTCGACCAAGGCACGCCTCCGGTGCCATCGGCGACCTGGTTACGATTTGCGAGCTTGAGCTGTGACTCGGTCGGGGCTGGGGGTTGAGTCTTGCCACCCTTGCGCGCTTCGCGTCCTATCGGAAGCGCACCACCTTCAAACACAACATCGAACACCTTGTTGAAGACCTCGAGCGAACGTACGTCGTGCACGAGCGATACCCGGCTAAGCCAATAGAGCGCTGTCTTGGTTCGTGGGGGAGCTGCCTCCAGCGCGCTGGCAAAGCGTTCGCCCGAATGGATCGAGACGGGAAGTCCGGCCCGACGAAGGCGGTCGACGAATGCTGCAGCGAAGATTGCGCGGTCGGTGCCGTCGAGGAGTGTGGACGTGCTCACCCTTTCCGGTTCCGCCACCACTGACGAATGAACCACACCGTGCCACCACCGGCCAGCAGGCTGTATTCGACTGCGATGAGCACCTCGTGGTGTGCAAGCAGGCTCATGACCGAAGCTCGTCTTTCACTGAGGCGAGATCGTCGGGAGTCTTTGCCAGCAGACCCAGCGTTCGTTCGGCGGTTTGGTCGATGGTAGACACACCGAGCATGGTCAGGGCACTTACCCAGTCGATGGTCTCGGCAAGACCGGGAGGCTTGTCCAGGCCCTTGCCGCGTACGCCACCCACGAAGGCGGTGGCTGCATCGATCAAGTTGGCGTCCGCACCTTCAACGTTGCGACGTACAATCTCGGCTGCGCGCGCGGTCTCGGGGTAGTCGATCCAGTGGTAGAGGCAACGACGTTTCAAAGCGTCATGGAGTTCGCGGGAACGGTTCGACGTCAGGATCACGATCGGCTTGACCGTCGCGTCGATCGTCCCGATTTCTGGGATCGTCACCGACTGTTCGCCAAGGAACTCGAAGAGCAGGGCTTCGAACTCGTCATCGGCGCGGTCGATCTCGTCGATCAGCACGACCGGCGGAACGGGCCCGGGATGTTTCACCGCTGCGAGAAGCGGCCGTTCGACCAAGAAGTCCTCGTCGAACAGATCGGAGTCGGTGATCGTGGCTCCGCCCGACTCGGCCAGACGGATCGACAGAAGCTGGCGCGGGTAGTTCCACTCATAGAGTGCTTCGTTGGCAGCGATGCCCTCGTAGCACTGAAGCCGCAGCAGCGGCGTATCGAGTGCGGTCGCCATGGCCTTTGCTGCAGCGGTCTTGCCGACACCAGGCTCACCTTCAAGAAGAAGGGGCTGACCTAGTGACTGGGCGAGAAACAGCGCTGTGGCTAAGCCCTCGTCGACGATGTAGGCCTCGGCTTCGAGCGACTTCTGTAGGTCGCCGATCGATTCGAACTGGCTCACGAGATACTTCCTCCAACAGATGCCAACAGGCGTTCGTAGTCTTCCCAGGTGTCGACGTCGAGCGGTACGTCGCGGTCGATGTTCTCCTCGTAAACCTCGAATTCGCCCGACTCGATGACCTTCCACACGGCCTTGTCCCCGTGAAGGTCGCTGAGCACATCGAAGGTGTCCTTCGCGAAGAAGAATGGGTGGCCAATACCGTCCTGATAGCGACACACCACGATCGGGTGGCCAGCCCTAGCAGCGTGAAGAACTTGTTCGATGGTCGAGGCTTGGACGCCTGGTTGATCGCCGAGGAACAACATGAAGCCATCAAAATCGTTCAGCTGATCGAGCGCCGAAACAATCGACGAAGAACAGCCGTTTGTGTGATGCACACTCTCGACCACGGTGAAGTCGGAAAAGTCGGTCGCTTCGAGCACCTCTGGAGCTGCGCCACCGACGGTTGCGAAGCGGCGGTCGACCGGAGCGTTACGCACAACATCGAGTGAAGCATCGAGCAACGTTCCACCCTGAAAGGGGAGGAGTTGCTTTGGCTGGCCCAGGCGGCGCGACGAGCCCGCTGCGAGCAGGAGACCGGCGACCTTCATGAGATCACCCTCACGAAACTGCGAGTTCCTCGCCATGGCGGGTACGGCAACCCGGGTTGCAGTACCAATAGTCGGCTCCCTCGTGGTGCAGGTGCGGCGTATCGTCACCGACGAGCACGGTCATGCCACAGATCGGGTCGATCGTTTCGACCGGCGCCTCAATCGGCACTGCTTTCGGCGCCGTAAGCCCATCGACGCGAATCGCTCGCGTGACTTCGGCTAGCACCGACAGAGCAACCTCTTCGGCGGTGCGCGCCCCGATCTCTACCCCGACCGGGCTATGGATGACAGCCCGTGCCGACGGGTCGAGATCGAGCGAGTCAATGACAGCCGCGCCGCGTTTCGCACTGGCGACCAAACCAATGAAACCAACCTCAGCGTCGAGCGCTGCGATGATCGAATCTTCTTCGTAGCGGCCGTGGCTTGAAATCAGCAGGGCGGTTGAACCGTTGACGTTGGCAACGCTGTTAGGAGTGTGTTCGATGCGATAGCCGAGTTGCGCTCCGAACTGTGCAAGCGCCTCGGCGATCGGCGTGCTGCCCACGATCGATAGCTGCGCAGCAGGAAGTTTGGGTTCCAAGAAAACCTCGATCGCGCCACCGGAAAGACACGGGTTCACAACAGCGCGAGCGCCCGGTCGATCCGGGAAACCTTCGCCGTCTTCGGGTAGCACCCGAAGCAACAGCGCTTCGTCGCTGTCAAGCAC
>CAZHUR010000122.1:0-7289 GCA_964535395.1 uncultured Acidimicrobiales bacterium | reverse complement strand
GAGTAGATCGCCGAGTTCGCGCTGGCCGTTGCCTTCTACGCCAGCAATACCGACGATCTCGCCGGGTCGAACATCGAGCGAGAGACCATCGAGCACTGCGACGCCATGAGATTTCGCTGTCGCGTTCCGAATCGAGAGCACAGGTTCGGCGCCACCACGTGTTGCATCGGCGTTCTCTGAGCTCGCCTCGGCCGCCACCCCTGCGCTTTCGGAGCGAAGCGCCACATCTCGTCCGACCATGACGCGTGCGAGGGTCGGTGCATCGGCTTCGGAGGTGACCATCGAATCGACCACCTTGCCCTGGCGCATGATCGTCACCTCGTCGGTTGCCGACAGCACTTCGTCGAGTTTGTGACTCACCAGGACGACGGCCCGTCCCTCGGCTGCAACGACGTCTCGAAACGAGTCGAACAGTGTGGCCGACTCTTCTGGGGTGAGCACCGAGGTTGGCTCATCGAAGATCACGATGCTCGGATCGCGGCGGAGGCACTTGATGATCTCGACTCGTTGGCGCAGTCCGGCGGTCAGTTCGCCAACACGAGCCATTGGGTCGATGTCCAAACCGTAGTGTTCGCCGATTTCAGCAATACGCATCTTGACGGCGTCCTCGTCGAGTCGGCCAGCTTCGCCCAACGCCACGTTCTCCCAGACGGTAAGCGCGTCGACCAGGCTGAAGTGCTGATGCACCATGCCGATACCCAACTTGGCCGCTGTGAGCGGATCGTGGATCGACTGGGGCTTGCCATCGATCTGTATCGACCCTTCGTCGGGCAGGACGAGCCCGATGAGGATCTTCATCAACGTGGACTTACCAGCTCCGTTTTCCCCGAGAATCCCATGGATCTTGCCGCGCTGGAGGACAAGGTCGACAGAGTCACAAGCCGTAACTGCTCCGAACCGTTTGGTGATATTGCGGAGTTCGACCGCCGGGGTGGACGCCGCTTTGGCGTCCACCCCGGTTAGACCAGAGGGGACTTGGCTCACTCGGCCGAGAATGCCTCAGCCGAAATAGCTCCGAGCTGACTCATGAGATCTTCGTCGAACGCTGCAAGCAGTCCGAACGAAGCATCGATTGCAGCTTGGGCTTCTGGGGAGCCGTCACAGAGCACGCCACCGTTGAGACCTTGCTCGGTCGGGAACTGGAAGGTCGAGCCTTCGGTGAGCGTTCCGTCGACGATGCGGTTCACGCCTTCAGCGGCGTAGATGCCACCGTCGAACACGATCGAACCTGTCCACGCAATGCCGTCGTCGCGTTCGCACACGTCGGCGGGCCCTGCTGCGAATACACCAAGGCCAGCTTCGGTCGCTGCCTGAGCAACAGGCTCAAGCGCACCATCGAGGTAGGCGTAGGCAACGGTTGCTCCGTCGGCTGCTGCCGAAGCGAAGGCCGCTGTGGCGTTTGCCGAGTTCGCAAAGTCGAATGGGAAGTCGCCGGTAGCGACGTAGTCCAAGGTGAACGATGGGTCGACGCTAGCCATGCCCGCACGGGTGGCCTCGAGTGCTTCGATCTCGAAGTTGAGGTCACAGCAGCCAAGGAACACGGCGGTGTCGCCGCCGCTCTCAGCGAGGATCTGACCAATCGCCACGCCGCCGGTGAAGTGAATGGCTGCTCCCCAGTCAGTCGCCTGTGCAAGACCGGGCAGTTCTTGGAAGCCAGCGCCACAGTTGCAGTACCAGAAGATGTCGGGGAAGGCTTCGGTGAGATCTCCGAGCGGTTCGGCAATCTCACTGGCACCAACGAACATCAGGTCGACGCCTTGCTGCGCGAGGTCCGACATCGACTGAGCTGCCTCGTCAGCGCCGATGTTGTCGACCACGATCGGGGCTGGGAAGCCGTTCTCGCTCGCCCAACCTTCGGTGAAGTTCACGAGGCCTTCGACGTAGCCACCGTCGTCACGAGGTCCTGCTGCTGCAACGCCGATGGTCACGGCGCCGTCGCCGTCGATATCGAACTGTTCGACCAACGATTCCGTGCTGGCATCGACAGGTGGTTCATCGGCCTCTTCGTCCTCCATAGCCTTCTTCTTCAGACTCTTCATCCTCCATGGCCTCTTCTTCTTCGCCACCATCATCTTCGGTCACCTCCTCAGCAACCTCTTCTGCAGCCTCTGTGACCTCGTCCACGGCATCTGTCGCCGTACTGCCACACGCTGCTACCACTAGTGCAAGCACCGTCATGAGCCCCATCAGGACCCTCATTCTCTTTGTCATTTCTTTCCCCTCCTGTGGCCTGACGGCCGGGTTGTTACTCGTCGTTTCTGCATTCAACTGACGTCAGGCCATGCCCGACGATAGCGCTGAACAAGCCAGCGATTGAACTGGATATGACTCTCCTCCTGCCACGAGTAGCGCCCGCGTGGGGCGAATCGTGAACGAAGGCCTCGCTGAACCTTGGTTGTTGCGTCCTGGTCTTGCTCGACAAACACCTGCACTCCCGCATCTGACAGAGCCATCTTCTGCTCGAACAGTGGATCCTCTAGCGTCGACGGGTGGAAGATGTAGCCGATCTCGACGTCGATCGTTTCTGGACCCGTTGGACGAACGAGGAAGAAGAAGCACTGATCTGGAGCGGTGCCGAAACACAGTGTTGGCGGTACGAGCGCAAAGGTGGATCGGGTTCGTTCTTCTTCGGTGAGATCTGGGAACACGTCCATGATCACGCGATGTGTTGCGTTAAAGCCGCCATCGATATGGGTATAGCCGGCAGTTCGAAAGATCACGTTCGAGTCGTCGGACCATGGAATTGGAAACTCCGACATCGACGATGGGCAGAAGTCTTGGACATATTGGTGCAGCCGGTTCGCGTGATAGCCGTCGTTGAAGTTCTCGAACATCACCTTCCAGTTCCATGGAAGGTTTTCGAGCGTGAACGTACCTGGGCACACCGCGTTGGCGAGGTCGTAGTTCTTGAGGAACGGGGTGTAGCGCTCAAGGGTCGGGCTCAACGGCGCAGCGTCGGTGTTGAAGTTGACGAAGATGAACCCGAGCCACTCTTCAACCGCCAGTTGGGGAAGGCCGAAATCGGCCTTATCGAAGGCTTCTGTTCGCTCCATCGCCGGTGCACCCAGGAGGCGTCCGTCGAGAGCGTAGTTCCAGTGGTGGTACGGGCACTTGAAGGTCGAGTCGTTTCCTTGTCCTTCGCACACCTGCATCGCCCGGTGCTGACACACCGCCGACATGGCCCGAACCGCACCTTCTTTGTCGCGGGTGACGATAATCGGCTCGTCGACCAAGGTGACCGTGAACCAGTCTCCAACCTCGGGGATTCGCTCGGAGCGGCCAACACAAAGCCATTCCTTCATAAACAGCGATTCGGTCTCGAACTCCAAGAACTCCGCCGATGTGTATACCTCGGCTGGCAAGGTCGCAGCCTTGGAGACGTCCGCTATCGAGTCTTCGAAACTCACCAGCATTTCGTTAGTCAGCTTGGTCATTGAACAGCGCCTTCCTTCTTCAGAACAAACTTGCGTATCTTGCCCACGCTCGTGCGCGGCAACTCATCGAGAAACGTGATCGACCTCGGAACCTTCGCTTTGCCCAAGCGTTCGATGCACCACGCCATCAGCGCATCCTCGTCGGGCGCGGACGCTGGATTGGTCGGCACCACATACGCGATCGGCACTTCGTCGCGGATCGGGTCAGCGGCTCCAACGACGGCTGCTTCAAGCACAGCGGGGTGAGCGGAGAGAACAGCCTCAACCTCGACGGTCGAAACGTTTTCGCCCGCAACCTTCAGAACATCCGAACGCCGGCCATCGAATGTAAAGCGTCCCGTTGCGTTCATACTGGCCCGGTCGCCGGTGAGGAACCAGCCGTCACGAAAGCTGTCGGCGGTGACGACCGGGTCATCGAGGTAGTGGTCGAAAATGGTGATTCCCCGTTCGCCGCGCACGACGAGTTCGCCGACCTCGTCAGCCATGGCAACGGTGCCATCAGCGTGTTGAATTTCGACCTCGCAGCCTGCTGTCACATAGCCCATCATGTCGTATCTGGGTGCCTCAGATTCATCGGTGAGCACGGCAGGAATCGTTTCGGTCATGCCATAGAGCTGTCGTGGCTTACATCCGAGCCACGAAGCGAACGTGTCGAATTGTTCGGCGCTGATGTTCTGGGCAAACCAGCAATGTCGTAGGCCAACAGGGGCTTCTGGGGCTTCACTTCGGGCCAAGATCATGCGAATCGGTGCGGCGAAGAGGCTCGCACACGTGGCTCGGTGACGCGCCACCTGACCTAAGAAGCCGCTGGCGGAGAACGTGTGCATCAGCGCAACCGACGCGCCGGCCCAAATCGCTGACGTAAGTGAGTAGTACTGGGCGTTGCCGTGGAAGAGTGGAAGCACGATCAGCTGACGGTCGTCTTCGGTGAGGGCTGCCGCTTCAGCCATTGTCTTGCCGGTAAAGGCATAGTTCGCCTGGGTGATCACGACACCCTTAGGTCTTCCGGTGGTCCCACTGGTGAACATGACCGCTGCAGTATCGACGAGATCGGGAACCGGCCACTGCGCAATCCGTCCATCGCCTAGCCACTCGAACTCAGCGTCCGCCTCGTCGATGGCAATCGTGATCATCGACGTTGGACACGCGCTGAGGTAATCGTCAGCTCGCTCGATCGAGTAAAAGCCCACGATCGGCGCTGTTCGTTCGATCTGATCGGCGAATTCTGGGCTCTTGCCCATCGGATCTGCAGGTACGACGAAGGCCCCGAGTCGGTTTGCCGCTATCCACACCGCAATAAAGGTCGGACAGTTGGTGAGGGCCATGTGAACCGCCGACCCCGCCACGACGCCCGAACGCTGCAGCTGGGTTGCCATGTCGTGCACCAACTCGTCGAACTCGTCGTAGGTCCAGTTCGTAACCTGCTCGTTGGGGGCTTCGAACACCAAGAAGGTCTCCGAGGCGCGACGCGAGGATGTTTCAGCCCAAACCTGGGCAAAGGTCGTCGCGTCGGGCCAGGTCGCCATTGCTACTTTGCTGCTCCGTAGCCGCCGCCACCGGGAAGTTCGAGCCGCACAACATCTTCACCCGAGAGCGAAATACGTGACTGTGTTGTCACCGCTTCGCCGTTCACCTTGAAACTGCCAGCTTCGCCCGCGTCGCCACCAAATACGCCGAGCGGAGGATCTGCAAGTCGGCTGGTGACGGCGTTGAGCTGCCACGGCTTTTCGGTTGCGACGCTGAACTCGATCGTTTGACCGAGTCCTCCGGTTTGGGCACCGGCGCCTCCAGAACCGGGACGCAGCGATTTTTCGTTGAAACGAATCGGTGCCGATGCCTCGACCACTTCGATCGGCACGGCTGAAACTCCGGTTGGATAGGAGCATGCGTTGAGACCGGGCTTGGTCGCGCGTGCTCCAACGCCGCCTGCGTAGGTAAACATTGCGGTGATAAACGGGCTGCCGTCGTCGTGGTGGCCGTTGACCTGCATCGTCCACACCGCTCCAGAGCCCTCGGCCATTGCCGATTCCGGCCGCACCTGGGCGAGAGCTTTGAGCAAGGCGTTCGGCAGGAACATCCCAACCACGTGACGGGCCGTGCCGGGTTGTGGTGAGACCGCGTTGACGATCGACCCCTCGGGGGCCTTGACCAGAATCGGCGCCAAGCTTCCGTAGTTATTTGGGATGTCGGGGTTGAGAACGGAGCGCACCGTGAAGGTGGTGTAGGCGTGGGTGTAGTTCATCACCACGTTGATTCCCCACGGCGACGCTTCTGAGGTCCCTTCGTAATCGACCGTAATCTCGCCAACAGCCGCATCGACGATGAGCGCACACACGATGTCGATCTTGCTGCCGTCGGCAAGGTCGAGAACAGCGCTGGCTTCGTACCGACCGCTGGGTAACTCTCGGATGCTGTCTCGGGTCGCTTGTTCGGATCGGGTGATGATCTCGTCTGCGAGCGACTCGATGTCGTCGAGGTCGTGCGTTTCGCACAAGGTGGAGAGTCGTTGCGCCCCGACCTCCCCAGACGCCATCTGCGCATGCAGATCGCCGGTCATGTGATCGGGTTGACGCACATTGGAAAGAATGAACTTCCACACGTCTTCGTTGCGCTCGCCTCTCTTCATGAGCTTGCAGATCGGTATCCAGAGGCCTTCCTCGAAGACGTCTCGCCCGCCTGCACCAATGCCATAGCCGCCGACGTCGGTGTGGTGGATGGTCGAGCCGAAAAGGGCAATGATCTGACCCTTGTGCCAGGCCGGCACCAATACGGTGACGTCGAGTAGTTGACCTGCGGTTTTATAGGGGTCATTGGTGATGAGCACGTCGCCGGGCTCGAGAGTTTCGAGGGGGTATTCCTCGAGCATCTTCGCCGCGCCGATCGCGAGCGAGTTAATGTGCCCAGGCGTTCCCGTCACCGCCTGGGCAACCATCCGACCCCGCCTGTCGAACACCGCGTTAGCCAAATCGCCGGCTTCACGGACGATTGGTGAGAAGGCAGAGCGCTGCAACGCCCGGGCCTGCTCGTTGACCGTTGAAATGAGTGACTGCCACAAGATTTCCAACTCGATGGGATCAAAGGAGGCAGATCGATTCTCTAGGAGTGTCATGACTTGTCCTTTCGTGTGGCGAGCAAACTTCCATCGGGGGCAACTTCGACGTGCCAGCCAGGACGGATTACCGAAGTGGTCTCTCGTTCTTCGACAACGCACGGTCCATCGAAGGATGCTCCTGCTCCGAGGCTCGCTCGGTCATAGACCGGCGCTTCGACGGCTTCGACACCTCGCCCGAACACCATTGCACGGGTTCCTTTGGCGACCGGATCACCGGTTGCTGGTTCGATCGACTGGTCGGGTTCGACGATCGAGGTGGTGGCGAAGGCTGAAAGGCGCCACGTGATCCCTTCGACGGCTACATCGGGGATGGCCATGCCGTAGATGCGGCGATACTCCGCTTCAAATTCGGCTACTACGTCTTCGGTGCTCGCCGGCCATGCCTCGCCTTCGCCGACCCAGATTGTGATCTCGTTGCCCTGACCTGCGTATCGAGCGTCGACGCCATAGCGAAAGATGATCGCATCGTCGGGGACGCCAGCAGCTTGGAGCACTCGACGCCCTTCGCTCCGAAGTTCGTCGAGGAGTGCGTCACGCTCCCCTGCGTCGAGTTCGTCGAGGAGGCGTGGCATCGATCGGGCCAGGTCTATTCGCACCGGCGAGACCAACGTGCCAAATGCGGAAAGCACGCTCGCATTCACGGGAAAGATCACTTGATCTGATTCGAGCAGTTCGGCTACACCGCAGGCGTGAACCGGCCCTACGCCACCAAATGCGATCAGCGGGCTACGGCGCAGGTCGAC
>CAZHUR010000121.1:4981-7309 GCA_964535395.1 uncultured Acidimicrobiales bacterium | reverse complement strand
ATGCAGCTCTGGCCCTCCAGGTTGCTCGTCACGCAGCGCTCGCGAACGGCGATCAACGATGCGGAACTGAATACTTGCTGTACGGGATCGTGGCTACGGCCCGCGGTGAGGTGGCTGAACTGGTTGAGCTCTTTGCGCTCAACACGCTTCGACTCGATCGAGCGATCGAACAGATGATGGAGGCGCGCTTTGTCGTGTCATCGCCTTCCACCGAACCCGTTTTGAGCGAGCGAGCCCACGAGGCCCTCGCGATACCTCGAATCGATGGCGATGGGCCAACCGGTGTCTTTGAACTGATGCACGGCCTGCTGATGGATGAAGAGTCAGGCGCATGCCAGGTTCTGCGCCAGCTTGGAGTTCAGCCCCATGAGGCTCGACGACTCGTTTCCTACGGATTGCGCCACCTGAGCCGGGAACAAATCGACGATTTGTTGACCACCCTCGATCGCCGAGGTGGAGGCCACCGTGCATGGTGGGGTCCCGATCCTGCTTGCCAACTCCAGGCGCTACGCGCACCTGGCGTGGTCCCGCTGACGGTTGCGAACAGCGATTCCGCCCGAGTCGAGATCAACGCTTTCGGAATCGATGACTTTGGATTTGGATTCACCATGACAGTCCGCTCCTTGCGCGACTGGGTGTTGCCGCCGGTGTTCACGCCTGAGGAAGCTCTCGTTCCGGGACTTGGTGCGACCTACAAGCCGGGCCCAGACTTCATGCTGGTCTCGCTACGAATGCCAGACGGCTCAACCTTGGACAATCGCAAAGTGATCCGTCGCTTTGATCTTTCTCAGCCAGCCGACCCACGTCTCATCATCCTCGGTCAACGCGACGAGGTCGTTCGGTTGAACGATCGACGCTTGTCCAGCCAGCACATCATCACCGGCGACTGGTGGGTCTGGCCGCATTGCGATCAAGGCGAGGTGGAAATCACCGTCGATTGGCCTGCCGAGGCAATCGAAGGAACCACTGTGTTTGACTCGGGCGTTCTGAAGGCCTCTGCGCGCTAAGCAGACCTTGGTAGGACTGCGCGGCGCCCTCACGTGGTTGACAAGCGAGCAACGACCTAGGATTCAAAGATGAAGCTTGTCACCGCAGTAATTAAGCCCTTCAAGCTTGACGATGTGAAGGACGCGCTCGCCGCAGCGGGAATTGCTGGCATGACCGTCTCGGAGGTCCAAGGCTTTGGTCGCCAGGGCGGCCATTCAGAAACCTACCGAGGCACCGAGTATCGCGTTCTTTTCACGCCCAAGACCCGCATTGAGGTCATCGTCGACGACGATCGTGCCGACGCAGCAGTCGATGCGATCATCGAAGGTGCTCGCACGGAGAAAATCGGCGATGGCAAGGTCTGGGTGACTCCGGTAGAGACTGTTGCTCGTATTCGCACCGGCGAACTCGGTTCCGACGCCGTCTAGCTCGCGGGTTTGCATAGCCAACGTCTCCCATTCGATCCGGTGGACGCTGGGAGCTAGGGTTCGGGCTATGGCTAACGTAAAGATCTACCACCACAAGCATTGAGGCTCGTCAAAGAACGCCTTAGCGGTCGCTGAGGATTTGGGTGTCGACGTCGATGTCGTTCTATACATCAACACTCCACCGGACCGAGCAGAGCTGGAACACTTGGTCTCCATTCTCGAAGATCCCGTCGAAGATCTTGTTCGCAAGGACAGCAAGTTCAAGAAGCTCGAACTGAACCCGGATGATTTCGTCGACAACCCAGAGGCCGTCGTCAACATTTTGGTTGACCACAAGCAACTCTTGCAGAGGCCGGTGATCGTGAAGGGCAAGAAGGCAATCATTGGTAGGCCCAAGGATCGAATAGCTGAGCTGCTGAGCAGCTGAACCCCTTCTCCGCATTGGCTTTTTTGGTGGTCAGGGTCTAGCAATAGAGACGTGAGTTTTGGGCCACGGGTACTACTTTTGCTGCTGTTCGGGCTCGTCGCAGCCCTGATTCCGGTGAACGGCGATGAAAGTGACCTTGGCGCTTCATCCTTGGCGACGGCCGACAGCAGCGTCGAGCTGGCCGACGATCCCTCATCGGAAGGGTTCATCTCAAGCAATAGCATGCTGCTTCCCGATGGACTAGTGCTGTCACAGGCGTTCACCGCCGCGCGCTCTGCAGACGCCGATCCAGCCGAGCCCGAGGCAGCATCGTCGGGCCCTGATGCCCAGTCCAATGGCGTGACCCAGGACACTACCGATGACACCGACGAGAACACTGCCGTTGCAGTCCTTGGTGCTTCGGTAGAAAACAACGAAGTGACCCAAGATGTCTCTGAGCCAACAGCTCCTGGACTTGCAGAGATAGACGCAGACGAACCTGCGACC
>CAZHUR010000121.1:0-4881 GCA_964535395.1 uncultured Acidimicrobiales bacterium | reverse complement strand
ACCACGACAGCGGCTCCCACCACGACAGCTGCTCCGCCAGTCCTTTCGCTCGAAGCGCAGATGTTTGCTCTTGTCTCGTTCGACTGGGAAACAAACTTCCCCGACTGGGAGGTCGAGTTCTTCGGCGAACGAGCGAGCATTCGGGGACTTACCTACCCGAGGGAGAAGCGCATCGAGCTGTTCGTCCGCAGCGACGACACCGCCGAAACACTCCTTCGCGTGTTTACCCACGAACTCGGTCATGTCGTGGACGTAGAGCTAAACAGCAACGACGATCGACGCCGTTGGCGCGAACAGCGCGGCATTGATGAAGATGTCCCGTGGTGGCCGTCGGCTGAGTCTCCCGATTTCGAAACGGGTGCAGGTGATTTCGCCGAAGCGTTCGCCGTCCTTGAGACAGGCGTTACGACCCGATCTTCAGTGGCCTCTCAGCCAACAGCAGCAGACCTCGCTCTGCTGCGAGAACTCACTCAAGGTTAGAGATTTGACCAGGAGCCTTGGTTAGCAGACAGGTTTAGCAGACAGGGTCTAGGTCGTCGTCGAACATGTTGTCGAGCCATGCACGCCCGGCCGACGGGTGATACCGCTGGCGGCGACGACGACGCTCAGCTCCGAGATCGACGACGTTGGTCCCGACAGACCTGAGGTGCGTCGCTTCACCCTCGACAGACTCGTCTTCGACGAGATCTTTTGCCGAGTGAACGAGGTGCAAATGACGGTCCATAGGTTTGGTATCGGCAGAAATGGCTGCTTTCTGAAGTTCTTGCGGTGGAGATAGGCCAAAGTGGCTATCGTCGGCCCTGTGGATGCTTCAGACTCAGAGATGTCCGTCGAACGATGTTCATGGCCGGTCGGCCACGAGGACTATTTGCGCTATCACGACGAGGAGTGGGGGCGGCCAACGACCAGCGAACACCTGCTCTTCGAGAAGATCTGCCTTGAGGGTTTCCAGAGCGGCTTGAGTTGGCTAACGATCCTGCGCAAGCGGGACCGCTTTCGCGAGGTTTTCTCAGGTTTCGACTTCGACGTCGTAGCGGACTACGGACCAGCCGATGTTGATTTGCTGCTGACCGATACCGGGATCATCCGACACCGCGGCAAGATTGAGGCGACGATCAACAACGCTCAAAGAGCCCAAGAACTCAAAGACGAGGTTGGTTCGATCGTCGATTGGATTTGGGAGTGGGCTGTGGAGGTCCCCGAACGCCACGATGGAGATATTCCGGCCAAGACCGATCGCTCAGCAGCCCTCGCAAAGGACCTGAAGCGACGCGGATGGAAGTTCTTCGGGCCGACCACCGCATATGCGTTCATGCAGTCTGAGGGGCTGACAAACGATCACACGGAGGCGTGTTTTGCTTTCGAAGGGTGCGAAACAGCCCGCAAGGCACAGCTCGCGAAGTATTCGCTCCGGCCGCTTTCGCACTGACCTCTGGCATAGTGAGCCAATGAAGATGTCAGAGACCCCAGCGGTACGTGTTCAAACGGTCATTTCCGCGGACGCCGAGCGGCTCTACGAGATTGCGACCGATCTCGATGCAATGGCGAGCTTCGGCACCGAGTTTCAAGGTGGTGAGTGGGCCAGTGGCCGTCCTGGGTCTGTGGGATCGACCTTCACTGGTCGCCAACGCCTCGGTGATTCGGAGTGGGAGACCACCTCGACGGTTCTACAAGCCGAGCCGGGTCGACTGTTCGAATGGGCGGTTGGAGACACCGATAACGCCACCGCTACGTGGAGTCTGGAGCTCAAACCAGCCAAGGGCGGCACGGAAGTCAGCTACTCGTTCGTGCATGGTCCGGGACCGTCTGGATTGCGCGACCGAATCGAGCAGTATCCGGAGTCAGAAGAGAAGCTGATCGAAGGGCGGCTCGCCATGCTCCAAGAGAACATGGTCAAAACGCTCGAAGGCATCCGCCGCCGAGCGGCTCGCTGAGACTGTCTCCTGAGCCCAATCAGCGCCTAGGCCGGTACCTTCTCGCGTTCTGACGCTGGCGTATCGGGCTTGTCGAGCGGCACGAGGTTGCCTCGTGCCGCCTCGAACTGTCGAATTCCAGCCGCGATCACAGTGACGATAGCGATCAAGAAGAAGACACGAGGAGCACGCGTGAACCGCTCGAGCAGATTGTCGATGCCGAGTTCGGTCTCGAAGATGCGCTCGAGTGCCCAGATTGTTGCGACGCCCGCGAGGGCCAGTGAACCAATGCGCAGCATTGGCACGTAGATGCTCGTTCGGCGCAGGAGGTAGAGCGCTGGGAAGAGCAACAAGATGATGAATGCTTGGCCGATCTCGACGCCGATGTTGAAGCCAAGAAGCGATAGGACTCGCTGGCCGTTACCAACACCGAGATCCGAGAGAAGGCCTGCAAAACCAAATCCGTGGAAGATGCCGAAGATGAACGCGATCAACGGTTCTTTGTTGGCAAAGATCGGTCTCAGATTGTGAAATGCCGTCGCGATAATCGAAACAGCGATCGTTGTTTCAACGAACTTCGACGGTAGTGAAATGATGTCGAGGCCACCGAGGGTAAGCGTGATCGAGTGTGCAATCGTAAAGGCGGTTGCGATCTTCATAACCCGCCACAGTCCGCTCTGGAAGCTCGGAACTGGACCCCATCCGTCGACCATCGAGTAGGTCATGACCGCTGGGATGAGCAGCACGAGCACGAACAAGATGTGGTCGGTTCCGATGAAGATGTGCTCCATGCCGAGGGCGATTGTGCCGGTGAGTGCTTTCAGTGTGTTCGGATCATCGAGGTTGACCGGCAGGGTAGGAGCATCCGATGAGATGAACCCTGGGACGCTGTCGCCCTCGTTCAGGAACACACCAGTGACAGGGTCGGTGCGCATCACCACGTCGGCGAGGTGGGTGCTGTCGCGGAAGATGCCATCGAAGGTCACGTCGAACACCCGAGGGGCTGAGTCAAAGACGTTCTCGATATCGAACAGGAACGCAGCGTAGATCTGGGTTTCGGTCTCGATGGCTTGGACCTCGCCGGTGAAGGTGATGTCCCATTGCGTGCCATCTGCAGACACCACGGCGAGATTGTCGACGTTGTAGTCACGAATGAGCGCCTCGATGTTCGCAATGTCGGCGGCAGTTGCGGCGTCTAAGTCGAGGTCGGTGCCGAATTGATCGTTGAGCAGCGAGACCGGATGTTCGAGTTGACCTTGCGCAGTGCCATCTGGGAACAGGTCGAAGTACACGACTGAAGACGTTCCGTTATGGCCTGATGCTGCTCCTATGAACAGGCCGCTGAAGAGGGGGATGAGCGCCAACATCACCAGGGCCATCACCGCCCGGGGGGAGCGCCGTTTCATCACCGAACGCCCCACCATGTTGTGCGTCGTACCATTTGCTCGCGTGTTCCGCATGAACAGGTTCCTCTCCACCTTCGACATCACATTCCTTAGAGTGCACTACGCACGATTGGCAATCAACGGATTCAAGCCGGAAGGCCTAGTAGGCGAGAAATGATGTTTTTTTGGATTGGCGAAGCCCCGCCATAGATGACGCCGCCCGACAAATTTCGTAAATCTCGCTCTACGCCGTACTCGGTTACGTAGCCGCGGGCTCCGTGAACTTCGAGCGATGTCAGCGCTCCAGAGAGTGCAGCCTCGCTTCCGGCGAGCTTGCTTAAGGCCGCTGCCATCATCGAGGGGGTGCCTCGTTGTTGGAGCGCTGCTGCCTTGTACATCAGCAGGCGCGCTGACTCATGGGCGAGCTTAATTTCGGCGATCGGGTGCGACACGCCCTGAAAAGCGCCGATGGGTTGACCGAATTGTTCTCGACTCTGGCTATAGGCAACAGCGTCGTTGAGAACGCGCTCGAGGGCGCCGATCGTTCCGACGAGCAAGAAGCCACGTTCAGCTTCCATCGATGCGCTGAAGATGCTCGCGCCGGCTCCCTCGGCCCCGATGAGTGCTGCGGCGGGGACGACACAGTCGGTAAAGCTGACGTTCGCGAAAGGGGTCGTGCGTAGTCCGAGCTTCGGCCTATTCTCGCCGACCTGGAGGCCGGGGGTGTCGGTAGGGATGAGAAAGGCGCTGACTCCCCAGCGGCCAGCGTCGAGATTGGTCGATGCGAAAACCAAGAAGAGATCGGCTACCGGGGCAAGCGTGACCCAGGCTTTCTCGCCGTTGAGTACATAACCTTCGCTCGTTGGCGTGGCGGTGGTTGTGAGTGCAAATGCGTCAGAGCCAGAATCGGGCTCTGACATCGAAAAGGCCCCGATGGCTGCACCCGAGCCGAGCTCCGGCAGCCACGTTCGTTTCTGGTCGTCGGTACCAAAACGTTCGATAGCGAGTGACATCGTCAGGACCTGGGAAGTTGCTGCGAGCACCAGTCCATCGTCGCGACAGCCAAGCCCGAGTCCCTCGAGTTCGAGAAGTGCGGTCACGAGGGGGCTTCCGCGACCCCCGTAATCAACCGCGGCCAACGATGCCAGGAGCCCACGCTCGGCAATGCGATTCCATCCGTCAGTCCAGAACTCACACTGGAGATCCCGCTCGGTCAGGTTTGGGTCGGACAGATTCTGCCGTGCCCATTCAGCAATCTCGGCCTTGACGGGATGGTCGTTTGTCAAAAGCGCGTCCAGAACCGCTGTATCTTCTGAGACTTCTGAGCTGTGCAGACGTTCGGTTGTCATCGGTGTTCTTTCACCCTCGGCGTGCGCCGACGGATTTCGAGATCCGACCCTCCATTGCACCTCAGAGAGGTTTGGAAAGCAAGAGTGCCCTTCACAGCAGTCGAGTTTCACAGTGCAAAAAGACACCGCAAAGGACACTGCACAAAAGACCTATGTGAAAGAGCTTCGTTTCGAACCACTCTGGGGGATGCACGAAAGTTACGTGAGCGGGAGACGGCGGCGATGGAGCGTGCT
>CAZHUR010000120.1:0-7353 GCA_964535395.1 uncultured Acidimicrobiales bacterium | reverse complement strand
TATCAAATACGGAAAGGAGGGCGAGCTTTCCCATTTTGGTCTCCTTGGTTTCTAGATCGTGCTGTCGAGCAGTTGGCCTGTACGAACGATTCTTTGCAGCGTCTCGACGTAGAGTCGGCGCTCCACTGTCTTGATACGTTCGTGGAGCGAAGCCTCGTCGTCATCGTCGAGAATCGGCACAGCTTCCTGAGCGAGGATCGGGCCGTCGTCCACGACCGGTGTCGCGACGTGAATCGTGCATCCGGTGACCTTCACACCAAAGTCCATCGCCGAGCGCACGGCGTGCCAGCCTGGGAACGACGGGAGCAGCGCAGGGTGCGTGTTGATGATTCGATTTGGGTATGCGTCAAAGACCGGTGCACCGAGAATCGTGCCGAACCCAGCCATTGCCACAAGATCAATCTCTCTGGAATCCAAGCGTTCGACCACCTGGTCGCCATAGCCGTCGCGATCAAACCCACTCCCCCATTCGGTCCGTTCGAGCAATGCAGCTTCGATTCCGGCGTCGGCTGCCACATCGAGGCCGCGGCACGGCCGATCAGCAAGGACCATCCGTATGGGAAGGTTCGCTTCGATCATGGCTTCGAGAAGTGTTCCCGACCCCGAAACGAGCGCAGCTATATCCACGCGTCGCAACGTATCGCATCGATTCGACCAAGCCAATGCGAATAGATACGGCTTGTGTCACGTCCTGCCAGCGACCGGGTCGCTCTGGCTATCCGCGAAGCTTCTCGATGATCTCGATGAGCTGCGCACCCGCGCGGTCGGCGTTGCGCTGGTCCCACAGCCACTCTCGCCGTTCGTCGATACGCGCGCCTGCGCGAACCTCGGCTGCGGCGCTCTTCAGGGCGGTGACCCAAGATCGTGAGTCGTCGGCCCCGTGATACGCGAGATCCGGCTTGTGAGAATCCCCCGAGTAAGCCTCCGAGTCAGACAACACCGGGACGGCTCCAAGGGCGCAGTAGTCGAGAAACTTGATATCGGACTTGCCCGCGTTGAACTCGTTATCTTGCAGAGGAGCCAGACCAATGTCGAAGCTCGGTTGGTCGACGAGCCAGTGGGTGAAGCGCGGGTATACCCCGTGTCCTGGCGGGACGTTCAAACTCTTGATCCACGGACGTTTTGGCGGGTTGCGAACCGCCCCGATAATCGTCAGTTCGAATTCTTCAGATCGTGACCATGTCTCGAGGGCATCGAGCACGACTTCGAAATCGTCATCGTGAGTGGCGGTCCCCATGTAAACCACTCGAAGAGGCGCGTGTGGATCGCGAGCCTTGATCTGATCGGGCCTCGGGTAGCGACGCCACAACCGAGGGTCGAGCGTGTTTTGAACAACGTGAGAGCGCTCGTCGCCATCGATACCAAAGGCCTTGGCGATTCCGGGGGTCGACACGGTGACGGCGTCAACGTTTTCGATCATGTAACGCAACGCTTCGAGGCGCGGCTCGTAGAGCGCGTACTCGCTGGTTCCCTTCTTCAGCGATCCAAAGCTGTCGTCCACGTCGACGAGCAAGGAGGTATTGGCTTTCCTGGCCTTTGCCACGAAGTCTTCGGCAGCAGCGAGATCGGCAAATGCAGTACGGCCGATGATGACCGCATCGAGCTGTTCGACGTCAATCCGGCTCGTGTGATTAGCCGCCACGACCCGAGCGTTTGCGAAGTTACGTTCGGTGGTGAGCGGTGCGAGCACTCGGATGTAGGCCGACGATTGATAGCCGACTCGATTGCCCATGAAAAGGGCACCGATCGACAGCCTGTCTTGCGGCGTAGGTGAAGACGCTTCGGGCAGTGCCTCGATTGGACGGTTGAGCTTCGGCGTCTCCTGGGACGGACGCCACGGAACTGTTCCACCTACCTCTGAGCCGTACGGCTGGTCGAGGTTGAGGTAGCCAAAAACATCGTTGACGATCTGGCGAGCTCGGGACTCAAAGCTGTGATCGGCTCGCACGGCAGCCTCGACCTCGGAGTGTCCCTTCAAGGCCGAGCCGTCTTTGACAACGGCCGCCAGTTCTTCCTTGTCCCGAACTTGATGCACCACCGGCCCAAAGAACCGGTCGATCGCCGGCATTGCGTCGCTTATGACCGAACCCCCGGCGGCTAGTACGTCGAAGACTCTGTTGGAGATGTACCCGAAGTCTCGCATCGACTGCCAGTGATCGTTGAGAACAAAGTCGGCCGAACCATAGAGCTCGGGCAGCTGGTCGTTCGGAAAACTGGTGCCGAGGCAGAAACTCGCGGCCGTGGTGCCTTCCCAATCGCCCCCGTACAGGCGCAGGTCAAGGTTTTCGGCTGCTGCCCAGTCCACGATTGGCCGGTCGACCTTGCGAGAGTTACCAACAAAGACCACACCCCCGTCGCCTTCGCCTCGCTCGACCGCCGGCTCAAAATCGGTGGCCTGCAAAAGGACTCGAGGACTGACCTTTGGGTCGTGCTGCATCAGTGCTGCGTGTGCTTCCGAGGCGAGATAGACCATGTTGTACTCAGCCATCTCGACCGGTCCCACCTTTTCGGGGTGGCTGATCACCCACAAGATGTTGAAGCCGTGACGTACAGGTCCGTGCGGGGTCAGTCCCCGCAGAACGAGATTGACCTCGGTGTTCGACGCCTTGTCGAGCCGGTCGTCCTCATCCTGGAAGACCAGGCGCGCCTTGTGACCCAGCTTTTCGATCTGTGCTTGCAGCGCTTGGGCGTAGTGAGTATCTCCCCACACATGGCGGTTCGTCCACGGAGCACTGATTCGAATCGCGAACTCGAGCACCAACTCTTTGGACAACTCAGCGAACGACGGAGGAACATCGAGCGTTGGGTCGTTTCGCTTTCGAACCAGTTCCCGGTAGGCCATTGGCTCGGACATGCTGATCCGGTCACCGGTCGAGTAGTCGTGGTACCGGCACCCAAGAAATGGCGTGTGCACTGCCGACTCGTTGCGTGTCATCCGCAGGATGTAGTCCCAGTCGACCATCCGCTTCAGGCGGGTCTCAAACCGAACCGGTAAACCCTTGTGGTCCGTTGCACCTCGGCGGTGCATGAACACGTTCATGTCGACGTAGTTACCCTCATAACACGCATCCCAGTCGAAGTGCCTGCTGAGGTATCTGGTGACTTGACCCGCGCTATCGATTGCGGCCATTGCCGAGTACGCGCTCTCAGCACCCGTATCGAACATGTGGGTCAGCATGAGGCGGAGGTAGTCAGGCGTCCATTCATTGTCGGTGTCAAGGAACGCCACAAAGTCACCGGTCGCCGCTTCTAGTCCGGCATTTCGCGCACCGCTCACGCCAACGTGGTCGTTCCAAATCACTTCGATTCGATCGTCGTCGGCCACGGAGGCGACAACCTCGCGCGTGTCATCGGTACTTCCATCATCGATGATCAACAGCTTCCAGTTCTGATGGGTCTGAGCCTGAACCGAAGCAAGAGCACGCGGCAGTACATCTGCGCGGTTGAACGATGGCATCACGATCGAAACCAAGGTGCCATCGACAGCCTCAGCCTGGCTGCGATACGAGTTGAGCAGGTCTTCGGTCGTCTGACGATCGGTGGCGTGATCCATTGCAACTGGTCGACCAACCACCTCTGAACTCGTCGCTCCAGCCAGTGGATGTGGCGAATGCCCAGCTTTGCGTCCGTGCAGCAGATAGCTACCGAGGGCGTTTTCTCCGGCATCGACAACTTCTGGATGCGCAGCGAGATAGCCAGGGCTATCAAAGCTGTCGCCGATCGCTCGGAGTTCAAAGGCCCCGTGCCGGAGATAATGCTCTGTTGGCTCGGCACCTGACGCAGCCACATCGGGGTTCAGGTTGAAGTACGAGGCCGGATTGAAGAGCTCGTTTGGCTGACGACCCTCAAATCGACCGTGTCGCACGAAGTGTTGCAGCGGCCCACCCGCGTATTGGGCGGCGTCGGGATAGGTCGACACATAGAACGCTTCGTCAAAGAGCCCCGACGTTGAGAGCTCCTCGGCAAGAAGCTCGTGCTCAACCTGGGTGGTGGCGATCTTTCGATCGACCTTTCGGAATGATCCGCCCTTGGCCTTCCGAGCCACGTTCTTGGGCAACGAAATTGGCGACGCTAGGCGGGATACCTCTTGGTCCATCAGGTTGAGGGTCCGTTCGAGCTGTGTCTCCAAACGTGATCGCTCGGCGAGCGCCTTTGCGCGAGCAAGCTTCGAACGAAGGTTGAGCTGCGCTGTTGTGTCGGCATGCTCACGGCTGCGGCGAGCATTTGCTTCCCGCTGCCTGCGAAGTTCTTGCTCGGTCGCTTCCAACTTCGAGTTTGTGATCGCGGCGGTCTGAAATGCTTCGCGTTCGTTTGCGCGTAGGCGAGACACTTCGGCGTCGAGCCTCTTCTTGTCGCGCCCGACCTGGTCGAGGATGGTCTGCAACTCGTTGCGTTTGACGCGATGGTTCGACGCTGCCTGCTGTGTCGGTTCGAGCTGGCTCGCGAGGTGCGCTAGTTCAGAAACCGAGCCGAACAAGAGCTGCGTAAACGACGCAAGGCCTTCGTCTGTTCTCAAGATCTTCAACAGACGCGACAGCTGCGGGAACCCGTCGCCTGCGGTTTGGATAACTCCAAGTCCGTGGCTGTGCTTGAAGGCAAAAAGGCGCTCGGCGGGTGTCTGCTTCTCTAACGTCTCCCACAACCGCCACACACCAAAGTCCTTGTGGTGCACGTTGATGTCGTGGAACAAGACCAACCCGCCCGGAACGACCTTGTCGATCCACGTCTCGTAGTCGTGTGAGACAGCCTCGAAGGTGTGTAGTCCATCGATGTGGAGTAGGTCGATCGAATGCGGCTCGAACAGCTCTGCGGCTTCATCGAAGTACATCTTGAGCGGCTTCGCGTTCGTATAGCGCTGACGCTCGAGAACTTCCATGAAGCCCTCGTACACACTCTGGTCATAGACGCCTGTGTGCTCTTCACCTTCCCATGAATCGACGGCGAACGACTCCATGTCGATTCCGATGCGGCTGGCTGCCTGGTTTGCGGCAAAGAAGCTCGTGCCGTGGTGAGACCCGAGCTCGACAAACCGTCGCGGCCGCACCAGGTCGACCGCCGAGAACATGAACTGGAGATGTCCCCACCATGCGGTCTTGGGAAAGTCCAGTACTCGCCACATCGCGGGTTCGACGAACTTTCGGATGAACTGATCATCGGAGAGGATCTCGAACTCTGCGAGCCGATCGACGGCGGGGTCGTCCACGGGTAGCGATTCAAAGTGATTCGTGCCAGACACGGTGAGATCCTAACAGTCGCGGCGCTAGCGCTGAGCCGTCCTCGTCATGAGTACGCGGAACTCGTTCTCGCCCTGTTGGACCTCTTCGATTGCGGAGATCTTCCAGTCGATGTGCCCTGCGGAGTGCAAAGCGTCGATGATGCGCGGAAAGGTCGTGCTTGTGAAAATCCAGCAGTGCACGTCGGCGTATCCCTCGGCGAGTCCTTCCGACCGTTCCAATGCTTCAGCAAATGACATTCGCGGAGTAAAGCTCTCTGGCAGCTCCCCTGCCCAGGCCTGAGTCTGATTCAGATTTGTGAAGTAATAGAGATGCTTGGCAATTTGGAAGCGCGACGGCCTCGCCAGCCCCTCAAGGTGAGCGCGGACAATGTCGACGGCGTCATCCTCGGGACGGAAGTAGTCGAACGTGTAGCGTCGGTCTGGGACCGCGAGCAGGAGCAAGCCGTCTGGTTCGACTAGCTGAGCGAGCTGACCAAACCAGTTGATGAGATCAGGAATGTGTTCGATGACATGGTTCGCTATCAGGAGATCGAATTTGCGATCGACCACCGCGGCGAATTCAGAATCAGACACCACAAAGTCGATGGGGACGATCGATTCTGGAGGCACGACCGTGTTGTCTCGATGACGCTCGCGCAGCTGTTCGGTCGAGAACCAGTCGAGGAAGCGGGCATCGCACTCGTCAGGAAGCAACGTCGGCACGTTGAGCGCTCCGATTTCCAGGGAGCTGTCGATACGACGACCCGCCTTAGCGGCAAGAAACCGGCGTCGGGCTTTAGACCGCATCGGGAGCTCCCGTACGGCCAACATCTCAGCAATGTCGAGAGTAGGCATCCGGACAGCTTATGCATCTATAGCCAACGTGGTGTCGAACCCCGAAGGTAACGCTTCTAGCGAAGTTAGCTCTTGGGCTTCGGCCGAACGTGGCGTTGCAACCTGGGCATGAGGTCTTCGATTTGTGCCCACTTGTCATCGTCGACGTAGTCGGGTTGCTCACCGAGCTCGGCGAACTTCTTGCCAGCTGTCCGTTCGGCCCCTGCACGTCGCACGTCATGTTGGTGCGGTGTGGGCGGGCCTACTTCGAGGAACTTGAAGATCAGGTTTAGAGTCCGAGGGTCGTCACTGAACAAGCCCTCGTAGGAAACCATGAGGATGTTGTCAGGAAAGTCTCGCCGAAAGTGCAGCGCAGTCTTGTTCTCGAGGATCCAGCGGTGGATTCCATTCGCAGCGTCTGCGTTCGCAGACCAGTCATCTTCTGAGTTCTGGGCACGGCGTTCCCATGAGCGCGCTACCGCTGTTGGCTCGCGAACCATGTGGACGATTCGGACATCGGGAAACAGTTCGATGATCTCGCGATACCGCGTTGCCAAATTTGGGATCTTGTCGCCAACGACGGCCACCGAGTCGAACTTCTCTTGCAGCGCTGCGTACTGATTGGTGAATTGGTCCGATGCCTCGGGAAGGATGTTGGTTTCATTCGGATCGAATGCAAAGAACCGATCACGGCCGAATAGATCACTGGTCGGGTTCTTTTCGCGCAGAAAGATGAACTTGTACCTCTCGATACCAAACGCCACTTCGGGGTGTTTGTTCAGTAGGTAGACCGCTGCTGTTGTGCCAGAGCGCGCAACGCCCGAGAGGAACGCCACCCGTTGGTCAAGGTGGGGACTTTCGGAATTGACTTCCTCGGTGTCGATCACTCAGACAACTTAGCGGACCGGCAATTCGGTCTGGCACTAATCCCTAGCCTTCACTCTCAAGCTCGGCGATCAGCGCCTGTAGCTCTACGGTCAGCTCAAGGGTCTCGCCAAGATCTGGATCATCGCAGCCAGACAAGCCTCCACCAGGTCCCGCCGAAGTGAGAACGACATCGGAGTCAACAAACCCGCTCCCGGGATCATCGGTGTTGAGAAAGCGGAGAACCGCTTGGGTCAGCGCTCGGGCTTCGGCCGCCTGAAGTTCGCCGCTTCGCATCAGGGCTACGGCTTCCTCGTTGCCCATGTACGCCATCTCGGCGAGCACGGCTGTGGTTTCGGGGCGGCGGAGCATTCCATAGAAGTCGGCCCCGGTGTTCGCGTTGGGCCGGTCGACCGCTCCCGCATCTTGCTGGGCGAACC
>CAZHUR010000119.1:0-7365 GCA_964535395.1 uncultured Acidimicrobiales bacterium | reverse complement strand
CAGGGGTTCGCCTATTGGTGGGGGGATTTGCTGGAGCTTTTTGGCTCGTCGCCTATCGAAAGCTTCGCCCACTGCTGGCGGCGATAACAAGGCAAAGAGATAGAGAAGAACGAGATCTCGCGTCTCCTGGAACTCCGTCCGTATGTTGGCTTCCTCGCCATCCCAAATGACTTTGGCCGTATCGGAGCCGAAGCATGTTCCAGCCTCCCAGCGAATCAGTACCTCAAAGTCTTCTGCGCGGTTCTCCTCTCTCCTCGGATCTTCGTCATAACCGGTGAGGCTCCGACCGGTTAGGGATCGAACGATCGAGATCGAGCTGATGCCGTCGAAAATGCAGCCCTGCCTATCCACCGACCAGAGGGGGTCAAACTCTCGCCGTGCGGGCAAAAGGCTGAATCCTCTGGTGCTGAGGTTGGTGGGAGAACTCACGCGCTGGTGCAGTAGGTAGAGGTCCTCGCTCGTGGAGTTGAGTATTTCTGGGGGGAACTCCGTTTGATCACGGTCGCCTTCGCCGAACAGGGACAGGTACCAGAGCAGAACGACGGCCAGTATCGACGTGAGTACAACGCCGAGTGAGATGACGAGCCCAGCAAGAAGCCCGTAACGACCGTTCCGCTTTATTGCGACGATGACAATCCCGACCATGACCACCACAAGGGAGATAGGTAGTGCGATAGGCGCGAAGTCCATGCGGATCCATCGGCGGCACGCTCGGACGAGTTGAGGTTGAGCGATCTGGCGCGATCGAGCACCTGACAGGTCCGTAGGGCCCAATAGTTACATGGTTGTAATTTGTCGACTAGGTTGTCTTGAGTTCTGCGACAGCCTGTTTTGGGAGTTTTTCCTTGTATCTGAAATCGCTCACTATGAAGGGCTTTAAGTCGTTCGCCGATTCGGTCGACTTGCAGCTGGAGCCGGGCGTGACCGTAGTGGTCGGGCCGAACGGTAGTGGCAAGTCGAATGTCGTCGACGCAATCGCATGGGTACTCGGCGCGCAGGCGCCAAGCTCGGTGCGATCGCAGAAGATGGACGACGTCATCTTTGCCGGCACGGCGAAGCGCCCAGCGCTCGGTCGCGCTCACGTCGCGTTGAAGATCGACAACTCCGACGGGCAGCTACCCACCGACTTCTCAGAAGTCGAAATCACCCGCACGCTGTTCCGGTCCGGGGACAGCGAGTATCACCTCAACGGTGTGCCTTGTCGTCTGCTCGATATCCAAGAACTGTTGTCAGACTCCGGAGTCGGCCGCAGCCAGCATGTCATCGTGAGTCAGGGCCAAATCGACGCCGTCCTCAACGCCCGCCCCGAAGACCGCCGCCTCATCATCGAAGAAGCCGCGGGTGTGCTGAAGTTTCGCAAGCGTCGCGAGAAGGCCCAGCGCCGTCTCGTCGCAACCGAAGCAAATCTCACCCGCATCCAAGACCTCCTCCGAGAAGTGAGACGCCAGCTCCGTCCGCTCGAAAAGCAGGCCGATGCAGCGCGCAGACACGGCGATGTCGTGGCCGAACTACACGCCTGCCAGGTCTACCTAGCAGGCCGCCAAGTGTCCTCACTTCGAAAGAAGATGAGCACCCACTCGACCGACCGCCAGCAGTTCTCGCAACGGGATCGAGAGCTGCGAACCAAGCTGTCGAAGCTCGACGTAGACGTCATGGAACTCGAAAGCGATCTGTCAGCCCAAGGAGCGGTCGACCTCGGCGACGCGCTTGCCCGACTCGTCGGCCTCAGCCAGCGCGCTGAGGGAGCCAGGGAACTGATCGAAGAGCGGCTGAAGGGGATCGAACGGGAACGCCAGGCCACGATCGACGGAGACGTGGTGGCAGCACTTCGCGCAGAAGCTGCACAACTCGGCGAACAACTCCTCGAAGTTGATGGTCTCATCGCTGGTCTTGCGCCCGAACAAGACGCCCTGGCTGTTGACGAGTTGAGCTTGGGTGACGATCGCTCGGCGTTCGAACTCGCAATCACCTCGATCAAAGGCGAAGGTACCGCCGCTGCGACCGCTGGCCGAGCGGCCGAAGTTCGAGGCGAGCTGGCAGCGCTACGCAACTCGATTACCTCGGCACGCTCCGAACTCGATCGAATCGGTCAGCGAACCGACGTCCTTTCACAAAAGCGCCGAACCCTCGACGGTCGCTCCGAAACCGAGCGACAAAGCCTCGACGCGTCGGTCCAACTCGAAGCCGAACTGGTCGCTGCCGCCGATGTGGCCGCTGGCGAACATCAAGCAGCGGTAGAACGTCTGACCACACGTCGCGAAGAGCGCGCGGAAGCAGACGCGGTCTACCGGGCGAGCCAGGCTCGTGTCGTGGCGCTCGGCGAAGCTCTGTCATCTGCTCGTGCGTCCGCCGGAATCGATGCCCTCGGAGACATGGAAGGCCTCGTCGGCACACTCCTCGATGTGGTCGGCATCGAAGACGGATGGGAAGACGCGGTCGAAGCCGCACTCGGCGAAGCACTCTCGGCGGTCGTAGTCGATTCGCCCGATGCCGCGAAAGCAACGCTCGAAGCGTTCGCTACCGCTCGAGGTGAAGGCGCGGTGATCGCTCTCGACACAGCCCTACCTGCAGCAGCACCGCGAGCCAATTCAATCTCGCAGCACGTTACGGCACTACGACCGGGCGTGTCCGGAGTGCTCGGTCAGCTGCTGGACGGCATCGACGTTGTCGATGGCGACTGGCGAGAGGCCGTCGACCACTCGATCGCCACTGGTCAGGTTGTTGTCACCAAGTCGGGTGACCGCATCGGCGGTGGCATGTGGCGAATTGGCGCCTCCGGAGTCGGTGCCACCCAAGCTGCTCTCGATGAGGCGACCAACGAAGCAGCTCTCGCCCAGGCAAACCGGGACGGGTGCGACGCGGACATCGTCGAGCTGAGCGCTCGAGTCGACGTTCTTCACCGCGCTGATCGCGAGGCAGCCGACGCGCTCGACGCAAACGATGCACGCCTCAGCTCAACCACCGAAGCGCTGCATCAAATCGATGCTGAGGTCCGACAGATCGGCGTCGAGACCGACGCTCTCACAACCCAACGCGGCGAACTCGAAGCCCGTTTGGAGCGAGAAGAGTCACGAGCGGGCGAACTCGATGCCCTGTTGCCTAGCCTCCAATCTGCTGAGGAAGAGTCTGCCGAGCGCAACCGAGAACTCGAAGCCACCCGAACCGTGCTGTCTCAGCGATCAGCTGCGTTGACCGAACGACGCACCGAAATGGAAGTTCGATCTGCTTCACTCGAAGAGCGACGCGGAGTCCTCCGCCGTCGCTTGGGCGAAGTTCAAGACCGGCTCGAGCGGCTCGCCCACGAACAGACCGAAGCTGAGGGCCGGCGAATCGTGCTCGACCGCACCGAAGGCCTTACTTCGCGACTCGCAGCGGTTCTTGCCGACACGATCAGCCACCTCGACGTTCACCTCAACGCACGTCAAAAAGAACGCCAGGCGCAGTCCGAGATGGTTCGCGAGCTGACCGTGAAGCTCGATGGACTGCGAAAAGAGCGGTCGTCCACCGAGACTGAGCTGCGCGAGCTTGCTGAGCGCATGAGCCGTGTCGAGATCGACGAAGCCGAAACTCGGCTTCGTCTCGAATCGACGACCGAAATGTTGCGTCGAGACCTCGACGTCGACCCTCAAACAGCGGTCGATGCCCCGGTCCCAGAACTTCCCGAGAACGTCACACCGGCGGCGCGTGCCCGCGAACTAGAGCGCGACCTCAAACTGATGGGGCCGATCAACCCTCTGGCATTGCAAGAGTTCGAAGCTCTTCAGGAGAGACACGAGTTCTTGGGCAACCAACTCGATGACATCCGATCGACCCGCCGTGAACTGAACAAGGTGATCAAGGCAATCGACGAAGAGATCGTCACCGTGTTTGCTTCGGCATACGCCGATGTTGCCGACAACTTCACGACGCTGTTCGAACGTCTCTTCCCGGGCGGCGAAGGCGCATTGAAGCTGACCGAGCCAGACAACTTGCTCGAGACCGGCATCGAGGTCAGCGCAAAGCCGTCTGGAAAGAACGTGAAGAAGCTGTCGCTGCTCTCCGGTGGCGAGCGCTCACTCACTGCGCTTGCGTTCTTGTTCGCTGTCTTCCGCAGCCGTCCGTCGCCGTTCTATGTGATGGATGAGGTCGAAGCAGCGCTCGACGATGTGAACCTGCACCGATTCCTCAGCCTGATCGAAGAGTTCCGTGATGAAGCTCAGCTCGTCATCGTTTCTCACCAGAAGCGCACGATGGAATCGGCCGATTCGCTCTATGGCGTCACGATGGAGCCAGGTGGCTCGTCGCGTGTTGTCAGCGAGCGTTCCGAGGTCGAACGCAACTTTGGAAGCGGCCCCAAGCGCGAAGAGGCGCTCGCCGACAGCCTCGTCAAGTAACGGAGAGATTCGGGTGATGTGGGCAATGGGGACTAGGCCCCTGGTAACCCTGGATCGCAACCAGTACCGTTGAGTTGTGCGCATTCTCGTAGTTGATGATGAAGTAGACCTCGCAAATGCAGTCGCTACTGGGCTGCGCCGTGAGGGCTATGCAGTCGATGTATCCAACGGCGGAGCCGATGCGCTCGAGCGATTGGCCTTCCAGCCGTACGACCTGGTGTGTCTCGACCTGACCATGCCCGACGTCGACGGTCTAGAGGTGTGCCGACAGCTCCGAGAAAACCCACCAGAGACCGGCTCACCGAGGATTTTGATCCTCACAGCCCGCGATTCGGTCGATGAGAGGATTACCGGTCTTGACGCTGGCGCCGACGATTACTTGGTAAAGCCGTTTGCGCTGGGCGAACTTTCTGCACGTATTCGCGTGCTCCTTCGCCGCAACAGCGAGCCCGCGTCGTCTGTGCTTGAAGTAGGCGATCTCAGTCTCGATACAGCTCGCCACGAAGTAACCCATAACGGCAAGGTTCTCGATCTCACCCCAAAAGAGTTCGCCCTGCTCCGCTACTTCATGGCCCACGCGGGCCATGTGCTGAGCCAGGAGCACCTACTCGAACACGTGTGGGACGAGAACGCAGATCCGTTCACGAACACCGTGCGGGTGACCGTCGGAACCCTGCGACGCAAACTCGACAGCGACGACGGTGAACCACTGATCGAAACCGTGATCGGGTCTGGCTACAGGCTTGTCGATAGCGAGCGGGTCTCGTGACCGACGCCGGCTCGATTACCGGGGAGCTCCGTCCGCCAGAAGAACTCTCCGCGGCCAAGGAGCGTCCGGTTCGCCGGCCGATGAGCATCGGTATCAACACCAACCGCTTCCTGCCGTCGTTTGTTGGTTCGATCCGCTTCCGCCTCGCATTGCTGTACTCGGTCCTGCTGTTTCTCTTGGCCGCACTCGTGATCGGCGGCCTCTACGCGGGCATTAGCCGAGAGATCGGCGGCACGGTCGCAACCGATCCAACGCTCGCCGCATTCGAAGCTGAGCGCGACGCGGAGGTGCTGCAGTTCATGCGGAACTTCTCGCTTGCATCGCTGGGCATCCTGTTCGTGTTCAGCTTGGGTGTTGGTTGGTATGTGGCAGGAATTGTGCTGCGTCCAATCGAGCGAATCACAGCGGTTGCTCGCACGATCAACGCGACCGACCTCAAGCGCCGTATCAACCTGTACGGCCCTGACGACGAATTGGGTCAGCTCGCTGGCACCTTCGACGACATGCTCGACCGCCTCGACATGGCCTTCGGTGCCCAAACGCGCTTTATTCACGAGGCGTCTCACGAGCTTCGCAACCCGCTGGCTGTGATCCGAACCAACCTCGAGGTGACGCTCAGCAACCCGGACGCTTCGGTCGAGGAACTGCGAAGGGCCGGAGCGGTGGTGAGCCGCAGCGCCGACCGCATGGTGACCCTCGTCGACGATCTGCTCGATCATGCCCGCGAAGAAACCCGTG
Organism: uncultured Acidimicrobiales bacterium; assembly: GCA_964535395.1. GTDB lineage: Bacteria > Actinomycetota > Acidimicrobiia > Acidimicrobiales > SHLQ01 > SHLQ01. The sequence continues at coordinate 1,485 of CAZHUR010000119.1, read as the reverse complement.
CGACGAGCGTCGAGGTTGTCGACGTGGTCGGCGTTGTCGAACACACCGTCGAAGAGTTCGAGATTCTCGCAGAGGCAGATGGAATCACACTGATCTCAGAAGCCTTCGGGGAACCGCTGGTTGAGGGTGACCCAATTGCCTTGCGTCGAGCGCTCGCTAACTTGTTGGCCAATGCAATCCGTCTGGCTCCTGAAGGAACCGTCATCTCGGTTCGAACCGGAGCGATCGACGATTGGGTCTGGATGGGTGTGCAGGATCAGGGTCCTGGCATCTCGCCACGAGACCAACAGCGCGTGTTCCGCCGGTTCTGGCGCGGCGACCGAGACACATCGGAGAAGATGAAACGCGACGGCCGATCTGGCCTGGGCTTAGCGATCGTTTCACAGATTGCCGAAACCCACGGTGGGGCAGTGCGACTCGAGTCTGAACTCGGGCAGGGGTCGACGTTTGTCATTTGGCTGCCGAGCATCGGTGCTGAACACTCGCCGTTCTCACCGGGATCGACCGACGCACGAAGCGAGACCCAGCGGATCGAACCTCCGAACTTCAGCGATCATCCCTCACTTACAACGGCTTTACCTCGCGAGAAATAGCTTGGCTTTCTAGACATGCTGGTCTCCTGAGTTCCCCTCCACATCAGCGGACCGGCAGCACGTTAGGAACCAGGTGTCCGGTTTTGTCCGTCCCTTAGCCGGACACCTCGTTCCTAATCTGCAACGTTTCCTGGGTGGCTGTTGCTTCGTGAACATTTCCCGGAGCGCAAGCTCGTAAGATGAGCGGGCTATGGATCCAATTCTCCTGATCATCATTATCGCCGGAGCCATCTTGCTGCTCGGCGGAACCGCCTTTGCCTTCGCTCGAGGGCGCGGTGACCACACCCCGACTCTCGAACCAACCGCACGCGATTCGGTCGACGCTGGAGGGGCGACGGCTGTCCTCGAGCGTGACAGCGCCACCGACACCGATGAGCTGGTCGATGTCGAAGACGATGAACTAGTCGAAGAACTGGTCGAAGAACCTGTCGTTGTCGAACCAGAGGCAGCGACCTTTCGCTCTCGTCTTGGCAAGGCCCGCTCGGCAATGGCTGGCCTCTTGTCGGGAATCCTCTCGGGCGGGGACGTCAACGCCGAGACATGGGACGAACTCGAAGAGGCCCTCATTCGGGCCGATGTTGGCGTTGCAGCCAGTACCGAGATTCTGGGCACCGTGCGTGAAAAGGCCGATGTCGATGGCGTGAAAGACCCGGCCGTTTTGATCGAGATGGTCAAAGATGAGATGAAGTCTCGTTTGGGTTCTGGGGATATCACGTTGGCCGAAGGCGGTGACCCATCGGTGTGGTTGTTCGTAGGCGTGAACGGTGTTGGCAAGACCACGACCATCGGCAAGATCGCTACGCGCGAAGTTGCCGCTGGACGCTCGTTGGTGCTTGCCGCCGGAGATACGTTTCGTGCCGCTGCCGCAGAGCAGCTCACCATGTGGGGAGAC
>CAZHUR010000118.1:0-7371 GCA_964535395.1 uncultured Acidimicrobiales bacterium | reverse complement strand
CATCGGCTGGGAACTGGTCTCTTACGCCTCGGCGAGACCTTCTCGTCCCTCTTGGACGGCACCTTCGAGTCTTGCAACGGCTTCGATTCTGCCGTGTGCGGTGAGCGCGTAATAGCGTCGCGCCGGTCGACCTTCGACTTCGGGGTCTATATCCTCCCAGCTACTCTCTAGCCAGCCAATGCCTTCAAGTCGAGTGAGCATCGGGTACAGAGTTCCGGGTCCGACATTCGCGCCGTCGATCAATTCCAGGCCATAGGAGCGGCCGTCGACTGCTTCAAGTAAGAGCCGTAGGACCCGGGTCGTGGGTTGTGTTAGGCGTTGAACCATTTGGGGAGTGTAGCGAGTTCGGGCGATGGAGTTCGGCGACGATGCGGGGATAGGGCAGAGCATGAGCCGGTAAATAAGCGGTAAGAACTAAACACGTCGACAGCTTAGCCGAGATAGGGTTGTAGTGGCGGTAGCATTGGTGTTAGCGACGGCGGGAAAACCGCTGACCCAATGCGCCGCCGCGAGCGAGCCGCCGTCTTTCTCGTCAAGGACGAAGGTAGCCGTCGAGTGCGCCACGAATGTGGTTGCGGCCACGGTTTAGCGCGGCTCCGACATCGTCTGCGCTGCGATTCAGTTGTTGGGCGGCCCTGTCGCGGCTGACCCCTTCGACGTCGACCAATGCCACGACAGCGGCGTCGAACGAGTTCAACCCGTGCAGCGCTCCGTCGACGACGCCGTATAGCTCATCGGTGGTTACGTCATCTTCGGGGCTGAGCAGATGCGAGTCACCCCATGCGTTCGGCGACTCAAGAAACCCACCCGCATCGATGCCTTCAGCATAGAAGGCCGGGTAGAACAGCTCGGCTTCGTCAGCATCAGCGTCGAGGCTGTCGACCCTCGCGTCGACACTTCCCGGGTGGTCATACACCGAGTCGACCAATCCTTCCCCCGCATCTGGAGTGTCGGAAATATCCAGCAGAATCTGTGTCAATCGATCGAGGTTAAAGGCGCTCGAGCCTTCTTCGAGGGCCCGTGTAAACGTCGACTCAACAAGATCATCGGCATCGCCGGGCCTAATGGCCGCGGCGATCGAATACAGCTGATTTGAGTGTTCGCGAAATGCCGCGGCGGCCGCGTCAGCGTCACCGGTGCCCGACAAAGCGCTGTCGACAGCTTGGCGGAGTTCGTCAGGAACTTGGACGCTCGGCCGCTTTGCAAGCACGTCGACGGTGGTGTGTAGCTGGTCAAGGTACGTAGGGCAGTTTTGACAACTGGACAGGTGTGCATCGATATCGGCACGTTCGGACGGGTCGAGCACATTGTCGAGAAAGTCTGAGGCGACGGAGACTACGTTTTCACAGGTAACTGAAGGCATCCATCGAATGTAACGAACGTTGCGTGCGACGCGCATTCGATACGGAAAATGTCTGACCGCTCACGTCGAAGAGCGTCGTTCGTAGTGACGCTTTGCTTTGCTTCGGTTACCGCACCGATCCATCGAGCACCAGCGACGGCGACCTGCTTTCGAGGTGTCGAAAAACCACAGCACGCACGACTCGTGTTCACAGCAGCGAATGCGCTTCGCGCTGTTTGCTCGGAGTTCGATCGCGTTCACGAGCGCTTCGACCGCGAGTTGGTCGTGTGGGTGCTCGCTGGTGATTGTGAGTCGCGGCCCGGTTTCGGTCGGTGTCACAACCGCTCGTGCCTCGTCGAGAGCCTTGTTCACTTCGTCGGTCATCTCGCTCGCCGCAGCGTTGTCCGAATCGAGAAGGCGCTGGACGAGGTCTCGGCCTTGGGTGAGAGCCTGTCGCCAGAGTGGCGCATCGGCTTCGGTGATCGAGTGGCCGTACTCGGCTGCGAATTCTGTGATCGCAGAATCGGTAGCGAGCCAGTCGACAATCTCACCGCCACTCTGCCACCTCGTATTAAGAAGGTCGATCGCAAGCGGGCCGCCTGGCAATGGTCGGACGGATGTAGTGGCCATCACTAATTCTAACCGGAAAAATCACCTAAAGGAGTTTGACGTCAGGGAGGCCCGCTATAACTTGTAAACCTATCCACATCGGTTAGATTCGGCACGTGAGGAAACGCAGGATGACCACTGACCAGACCGCTTTGCGGAAGCTTCAGGACAGGATGCTGGCGGTCGCCGGCTGCCAGGTATGACCGAGTATCGAAACTTTCACATCGGGGAAGCACAGATTCAGGCGGAGTCGGGCGTAGATACAAAGGGCTACGACGACGGCGTGGATCAGATGTTCTTGCCCGAGATGAACCCGACCGAAGAGGCGTTCATAGCAGAACGCACCTTTTCGGTCGCAGCGTCTCTCGATGTTGACGGTCGGCCGTGGGCGTCCCCGCTCATTGGGAAGACCGGCGAACTGTTCACGGTGGAAAACCTGACAACGGTTCGCGTTCGCCCGCGGAGCTTTGAGGGTGACCCGCTCTTCGAAAATGTTGCAGCCGTGCCTTCGATGGGCATCCTCTACTTCAACCCGTCGACTCGGCGTCGAGCAAAGTCGCTCGGGCACGGCATTGTGGGCTACGACGGGTCGATCACCTACACCATGACCCGCCTTTTCGGCATCTGTCCTAAATACATCTTCAAGCGCGATCACGCACCTGACGCCGACGCGGCACCGATCCCCGAGGGTCGGGGACTGACTGCTGAGATTTCGAAGACCCTGTCGGACCAAGACCGTGAACAACTCGTTTCAGCGGACACGATCTTCTTTGCGAGCAACAGTGAAGCCCATGGTGCCGACCCGACTCATCGAGGCGGCAAGCCGGGCTTTGTGACCGTCCTCGACGAGGCAACGTTGACCATTCCCGATTACGAGGGAAACGGGATGTTCCAGACCCTTGGCAACCTCGTGCTGGACGACCGCATTGGTTTGCTCAGCATCGACTTCCAAACCGGGCGAATCCTCCAACTCACTGGGTCAGGGTCGATCAGTGCCGAAGATGACGACCCAAAGAAGCGTGTCGTCACGATAAAGATTCACGAAGTCCGCTCCACCTATGGCGATATTGGAGCTTGGATCGACGTTGCAGAGTCTCCCTATGTCCACATCCTCGCCTGGTCTCCCGCCTGACCCGGTAACACGAACTGCCCGTTGCGGCACTCTTCGGCACAGCAACTGGTGTAGCGTCCGCACATGAGCGGCTGGACGTTTCGAACCTTCGAAGACAGCGATATGCCTCGTTTACGGAAGTGGTTCAGAGACCCCGAGGCTGGCTTCGAAGAACAAACCATCATTCGGTCCGATCGGCAGAGATTTTGGAAAGGCACAGACGTATCGTGGCCGCCGATGATCGCCCAGTTCGGATCGAAGGAACTTCGCGCAGTGCTCGCCGAAGCGCACCCCGACTTTGACTACGACCCCGAAAAGGCAGACTTCGACTCGACGTGCATTGAGGTGTACGTGGCATCGATCAACGAAGAGCCGGTCGGTGCCATCCAGTGCTATCCCGTAGATGAGTACTCCGACGAAGCTGAGGTTCAGGCATGGCTCAATCTGGGGTTCGACCGAACCGGTGCTGGAGTCGACTTCCTAATTGGAAACCCTGCTCAGCGGGGTAGAGGTCTTGGGTCATCGATGCTGAGCGAGTTCATCGACGAAGTGGTGTTTGGTCGGCACCCCTCGTGGACCCAGGTCGGTTCGTCGCCAGCGAAGAGCAACGTGGGGAGTTGCAGAGCTCTCGCCAAGGCAGGTCTTGCGGTACTTGGCTCGATCGAGACACCGGGCATTGCCGGCTACGACCTCTACGCGAAACGTCGGCCGGACTAGGCCGTTTGGACCACTAAGAACAGGCGTCTGTAGGCCGTTCGGCACCGTCTCACGCGTGGAGGGTAGATAGCTTTAACCTCCGCTCGCAATACGCCGATAGACATACGTGGTCCAGGTTGTAGAACAAGGCGGCGTTAGCGCTGGGGATTCGCGCGCTGAATTGATCTCCTCCAATGGAGCCGTAGCGACTGCCTTCGCCCTTACTCGGGCCACCATGGCCGCCGTCATTCTCGGATCGCTGTTTTTAGGCGGTTTCGAGATCGGGGATTCTGCTCAAGCAGCCGTTCAATTTTCCGCAGCGCTTGCTGCGTTGGTTGGCATCGCAGTCTCGGCACTCTCGGTACTTAGGCGATCTCAACCCCGAGCTCTGTCGACCACCGGAGCATGGAGCCTGATATTGCTCGACTCCATTCTGGCTGTCGGCGTGATGGCTGTTATCGACGCCGAGACAAGTCCGCTCGCTTGGGTTGCTCTGGTTACGCCCGTTCTCGAAACCGCCGTTCTTTTCTCGATGACTACAGCGGGCTTTGTGTGGCTCGGTCTCAGCCTCGGGTTCCTTGCACTTCGCCTGGTCACGAATGTGTCCGATGATGCCACGACCGACACGTTGGTTCTGTCGATCCAACAAGTCCTAGCGGTTCTCTTTATCTCGGGTCCAGCGGCGCTCTTGGCCGACTCGGCCGAACAGCGCATTTCTCAGCTGGCTGACGCACGACGCAATGCAGACCACACATCGCAGCGTCTCCGACGTGTCGCTGAGAGTGCTCGTCGAATGTCGCAGGACCAGACCATCGACGGCATTTTGGGGATTGCATCTCGAAGCGCTGTCTCACTCGGGTTTGATCAAGCAGACGTCGTGGTCAGAGATTCCGATGGGGACTTGGCCGTGCACTCGATTGAGGCGAATGGTCCGGCCTCCAACATCGCTCCCGAGGTCCTTAGTTCAATCGTCCAAGAGGCCCTTCTTTCGGCCTCTCAGACCGATAGCGAACACGGCGATGCCGTACGCCTTGCGGGCTTCGCTTCAGGCCATGCCTTAGCGCTCAGTACGAACACAGACGACGGTGAGCCAGAAGTGGTCCTGCGAGTTTGGAAGAAGCACGAGCCCGCAACGGCCGAGGACGTCCGCTCGCTCTCACTGCTCGGCGGGCACGCACGAGAGGCATATCGGGCGAGCAAGCTTCTCTCTCAAGCTCAAGCTCACGCTGACCAGCTACATCACGAAGTGCGTCACGACGGTCTTACTGGGCTTGCTAACCGCGCCTACGTGCTCGAAACCCTTGAGGAGCGTATTGAACGGAGCCAGCCAATAGCGCTTCTGTTTATCGACCTCGATGGGTTCAAGGCCGTCAACGACAGCCTTGGACACCGAGCTGGCGATCAGGCGTTGGTTGAAGTCGCTAAACGTCTCCTTGCAACGAACAGGGATGGCGAGTTTGCTGGTCGAATGGGTGGCGACGAGTTCGTTCTGCTGACTCCCCTCACCGCCTTCGACAATCTCGTGACCCTCGAACGCTACGGCGATGAAATTGTCGAGTCGCTCAGCGAGCCGATTCAGATCGAGGATGAACAGGTACAACTCGGAGCTTCGGTCGGCGTGTGTGTACACGATGGCACCGCCAGCCCGGACCAATTCATCAGCTCAGCAGATGACGCTATGTACGGAGCCAAGCGCAGCGGTGGTGGAACGGAAGTGAGCCAGGTAGCGGTTGCGATCTTCGATCAAAGGGATGCCTCATGACTCGATCATCGCAAACCGAAGGGGCGGGGAATCGGTCGATCACGGTCTCTATCCTGGGTGGCCTTTCACTGCTTCTCCTGGCCGTGACGATTTTTGCGGTCGCCAGTCAGGCCCGCAATCTTTCGTCCCAGGCCGAGCAGGCGGTTCAGACCGGTGAGATACTGCGCGTTGTTTCGGTCGCACGAGCAGAACTCGGAATAGCGAGTCGTGTCGCCGAGATTTCGCCCGAGCAAACCCTCGTCATCGACGGTGCCATCGACAACGCGATGAGCGCGCTCGATGCGGTCGAAGAAAACCTCTCCAACGAAGACCTCGACATTGCTGCTTCAGAGGAGATCCTCGAAGCGTTCACCGACTTCCGCAGTGCAGTTGATGCCCAAGCAAGCCAGGTGACCGAGAACGCTGACGACCTAGAGGCCTCGCAGAATGCCGAGCTCGCCACGGGTGAAGCGTTCACGATCCTCTTTGATGAGTTGCGTGCAGATCAAGAGACGACGATCGACGGGTTGCAGGCTGACAACGACCTGATGAACCTCATCGCCACCGCTGCCACATTCATCGTCGCCTTCGTCGTGCCATCGGCAGGAATCTTGATCTTTCAGGCGTTGCGAAGCACTCCTAGGGAACTGCGTCGCCTGCAGCTCGACCATGATCGCCTGCAGGCTCGCTCCACCTCAATGGCAAATCGTGTGTCCGATGAGGCAGCGAAGCTTCGCTCAGACCTTTTCTACGGCCCCAAGAAGATCAGCACCGACAAGGTTGCTCGCTCGCTCCTGCGCTTTGAGAGCATCTCGTCATACAACGGTGCAGCCACGTCGATTCGAAACGAACGGCTCAAGGTGAACGAAGTAGTAGAAGATGTCGTCGATCAGATCGACCCAAAGTCATTGGTGAAGGTCGGACGGGGCAGCAACTGGGCCGCCTTTGGTGACCGAGAGCAGTGGGGTCTCGTCATTGCCGAACTCGTGTCAAATGCGATCGTCCACGGCTCAACTCCAATACGAACCTTGGTTAAGGCTGATGGCGACTACGTCGAGTTGCACGTCGAAGATAATGGTCCCGGCCTCGATGATGAAGTAACCGCTGCGCTCTTAAACGAAGAAGACTTTGACTTGCGCGTCGACACTGACGCCGGCGAGTACGGACTTGGTCTGGTAGCAGCCCGACGATCTGTCGAGGCCATGGGCGGCACGCTCCGTTACGAGCGCGACGCCGACAAAACTCGAATGATCGCGAGTCTTCCGCTGGCGCGGGGAGAAAATGTCCGACAGTCCGACTCTGCCGAGCCTGAAGAACCAGGCGACGGCGACGGCAACATTACGCTCGCCGCCTGATATGGGTAGCGTCCTCACGCCTGTCTCGCGGTCGTCTGCAAAGCGATCTTCGAGCGTTGCGTACACGTTTCTTTGCGCGTTTGTCATCGTTATGGTGACGCTAGGGACCGTACTTTCAGAACCTGTCTCGGCGTTCCAGTCCGGAGGATCCCCAACCCTCGAGCAATTGGCGAACCAGACCACTCCAGAGGGTGATTCTGTGAGCGTCCAGGTCTTTGGATCCGACCCGGAGGGTGATCCGATCGAGTTCGTTGGTGCTGGCCTTCCTACAGGGCTCAGCATCAACGCGACGACCGGTCTCATCACCGGAACCGTGGCTCCGAACCTGGCAGGTGGAAACTGGGGCGTAACCATCCTGATCCGCAACCCCGGAGGTCCATTTACAGACACGATGAACTTTCGCTGGAGGATCACCGAACCCGCCCCTCCGATCACAACGATCCCGGTCACCACCACGACGACCACCACCACGACCCAGGCTCCAACCACGACCACGACCCAAGCGCCGACCACGACC
>CAZHUR010000117.1:0-7411 GCA_964535395.1 uncultured Acidimicrobiales bacterium | reverse complement strand
CGGTAGACCAATCGCCCGCACCCACTCGAGAAGACGCTCGTCGGTTTCCTCGATCAGCAGGGCCGCTGCCTCTGCGTCCGACTCACTTGTTGCGAGGCGCAATTCAGCTGCCTCGATCAATCGTTCTTGCTGGCCGAACGCAGCGTCGAGTTCACTCGCGCGGTGCTCCATCTCGACAAGGCTCTCTTCGGCAAGAGCTGATGCGGAATCACGTTCTGCGACAAGTTCCTGGGCCTGAAACTCCAGCACGCGCAACCGATCCATTGCGTCTTCGGCACTTCCGGTTTGAAGTTCGAGAAGGTGCGTGAGTCGAGCGGACTCGCCGGGATCGGTCGATAAGGCTAGCTCGAAGGGTTCCCTGCCAGACTCCCCGGTGAACTGTGCCAATGCGAGGTCGCTGACAAGCACTCGCAGTATGTCGATCTCGGCGAGAACTTCTTCCTGGGCCTGCTCGGCTTGGTCGAGTCGTCCAAGCGCTGAGTCGTAGTTCTCGATTGCTTCATCGAGCCTCAGCTGATGAATGCTCGCAAGCGATGCAATCTCGTCGAGGGCGGTACCGAGTTCCTCGATGGTCGCAGTGTTTGTGTCAATCGACGCAGCTGCATCGGCTAACTGCTGCGCGGCGAGCTCACGTTGCTCTTGCAGCTCCTCGAGGGTCAACTCCTCGTCGCCGTCTTGTGCAACCAGCACCGACGATGACAATGACAGCACGAGCGCAACCACAACGAGCCAAATCGCGCCGGTATAGCGATGAGATGTTGGCTTCGATTTCATGGTCGTTGGTTCACTCAAACTCCGCAGAGTGCCCCATCGACAGCCGCAGCGGCGACTAAAGCTATGCGACCGGAATTGGCTTAAGAGTTTCCACTAGCGCCATCGGAGAGCACACAAAACTCGTTGCCCTCTGGGTCGTTCAAAACAACCCACGATACGTTCCCTTGTCCAACGTCGGCCCGAGATGCTCCCATTGCGATGAGTCGCTCGACTTCGGCGAGCTGATCATCGGGACGCAGGTCGACGTGGAGGCGGTTCTGCACATCTTTGGCTCCCTCCACGGGCAAAAACAGCATCCCTGGAAGGCGTCCGGGCTCCGATTGAATTTCGAAGATCGGAGGCGTGTCGTCAACGACCTCCCAGCCGAGCACGTCGCTCCACCACCGACCCAGCCCAGCCGGGTCTTGAGCTGCGATCACCACCTGTTCCCACTCGAGGCTCATGGTGTAAAACTAACTCAGCTCAGGAAAAAGCCGCTTGGTGGTCTTGACCTTCGAGCGTCGTGCACGCTTTCGTTTCAGCTCGTAGAAGTCAGGGCCGGTCGCGATGGCGCAGAGCCCATCCCAGATTTCCAGACCTCGCTCCGGGGTGGGCAAACGCCCTAGTACCGGGCCGAAGTATCCAACGCGTTCTCCGTCGGTAGTGTCAAAGATGATCAGCGGCACGCCGACGTCGTCACCGGCTATCTCGACGGCTTCGTCGAGGTGTTGCTGCAGTGCCTGATCATGTTCGGCGTTGTCCAGTTGCTCCAGATAATCGAGTGGCAAGTTCATGCGCTCTAGAACCGCCTGAAAGAAGTTGTCGTCGTCGAGTTTTGGGTCGATGAAATACGACTTTCCAAACTCGGTGAAGAGCTCTCCCCGGTCGATTCCTTCTTTCGCGTGAATGGATTCGACTACGCGTAGCGTTCTGTGCGCAATCGTGTGGGTGTCGAGATGGCCAGTAACGTCGTCACCGTTGAGCTCTCCGTTCTTGATCGCAAGGCTGAATGGGAGCCAGTCGATTTCGACTTCTCTCGCCGTTTGCACTTCGGTCAGCCATCGGCTTGTGATCCAGCACCACGGACAGCTCGGGTCGTAATAAAAAGAGATTCTGATCATTGGTCGAGACCTTACCGCCCCACGAGTTTCGACGTCCATGAACCCACAGACGACTGCGAAGTCCTTAACACGTAGCGAACTCCTCGATCACGGTCATACCAGTGGCACGTTCTCGGTCGAAGATGACCACATGGGAGAAACAACCGTTCACGACCGGGCCCCTCAATCTATGGATCGGCAGGAGCGCTTTGACGCGTATGTCATACCGGAACTTGAGATGTTGCTTCGAGTTGCCCACACGATAACGATGGTCGATTCTGAGGCTGAGAAGTTGGTCGAGGAAACCATGGTGCGTGCCTACCGCGACATCGAACAGTTCGATGGCGTGCACCCAAGAGCGTGGCTGCTGATGATCATGCGCGATGCTCAGGTGGACCGCTCCGTTGCCTCGTCAGACTCCGCAGTTTCGCTGGCTGGCCAGGGGCACCCCACGGGTCGTGCGCTTGCAGCGCTCCCCTCGAAGTTCCGCCGAGTTGTTGAGCTCGTCGACCTCCACGAGCTCTCGTATTACGAGACAGCGAGCATCCTTGGAATCCCAGAAGGAACGGTCATCTCTCGACTTCATCGAGGGCGAAGCAACGTGATGGTGAGAGCTGACGCTTTCGCTACGCCAGTCTAAGGTCCGGGCCGATCTAAGGTCCGGTAGATCTAACTCAAGTGCGTGCCGTCCCGACGGGGCGTGCGGGCACTACACCTCTGCGGGAGCAGGAACGTTCGTGGGAGTGAGCGTTAGCTCGGGATCGGGTTCTGGCTCTGTGTTACGTGTGGCTCGATCGAGAATGAGCAAGCCGAGCACCGATGCAATGAACGATGCGGCGAGAATACCGATTCGAGCTTGGGTATCTAGAGCCTCAACTTCGGGTGTGTCAAAGGCCAGGCCGGTAATGAATAGCGACACGGTGAACCCAATGCCGGCGAGCATGCCGACCGCGACGACCATGGGCCACGTGACGCCCTTTGGAAGTGAACTGATCCCAGACTTGACCGCAGCGAAGGAAAACAGCGTGACACCGACGGTCTTGCCGGCGACGAGTCCGAAGATAACTCCAAGGGTGACCCGCGAACTTGCTGCTTCGGAGATGGAGTCGCCACTGAGGGCGATGCCAGCGTTGGCCAGGGCAAAGAGAGGAAGAATGACGAAGCTCGTGAACGGGTGGAGCAGGGTTTCCAGCCGCTCAGCAACAGAGACACTCTCCCGCACGTACAAAGTGGCACGCCGGGCGGTCGCCGCGTTGAGGCCATGAGGCTCGACGACCGAGCCGACAATCTCGTCAGGCTTAATCTCGCGTACCAGAGGCGTTGCTGGGGTGAGCAAGCCAAGCGCCACGCCGGCGATCGTTGCGTGAATTCCAGATTCGAGCACGGCATACCAGACGACTACGCCGATCACCGCGTAAATCGGGGTGTACCAGATCTTGGCTCGCTGCATGATGAAGACCAGCACGAGCAGCACGATGGCGGTGATGAACCATGCGGTGTTGATCTCGTCGGTGTAGAAGATCGCGATGACAGCGATCGCGCCTATGTCGTCGACGATGGCAAGGGCGAGCAGGAAGAGCTTGAGCGGCGTCGGAACTCGGTTCCCCAGTAGCGACATGATGCCGAGTGCAAAAGCGATGTCGGTAGCGAGGGGGATGCCCCAACCTGTGCTCTCAGGGGCACTGGGGTTCAGAATGAAGTAGAACAACGCCGGGGTAACCATGCCGCCGATTGCAGCGAGGGTCGGGAGTGCAGCGGCGCGCGGATTACGAAGCTCCCCTGAAACCAATTCGCGTTTGATCTCGAGACCGACGACGAAGAAGAAGATCGCAATCAGGCCATCGTTGATGAGGTGCTCGACGGATTCGTCGAGGATTTCCAGGCTGCCAAAGCCGATCTCGAGATGAACATCAAGAATCTCGTGATAAAGGTCCGATAGTGGCGAGTTGGCCAGCACCAAAGCCAAAATCGTGGCCAGAACGAGGACGATGCCCGACGCCGACTCGATGTCGATAAAGCGCAGGACGGGCTGTCCGATGCGCCGAGCAAGTCGACGATCGCTGCCAATCCATGTGAGTTCTGAAGGCTGAAGTTTATGACCAGACATAAGTAAGTAGAGACGTTAGTAGGTAGGGAGCTTAGGGGTTTTCGACGACCGTATCTGTGATTGCTTCCCGGTCGTAAGAAGCCCTTGTCGTAGATGGGCCGTTTCCTGTGACGGCTTGGCCCATTTTAGTCGACCAGGTCGTACGTTTAGCACCGTGCTGAAGCGAACGAACCGAAGCTCGGCTCGTCCAAAGCTAGTGGCGGAGCTTCACTTTGGCTCGGTCGCGGCACAGGGCATGAAGAAAGCACGTCCTCTCGGCAACCCGAATAACTTCACGCGTTTCATCAGCGCTGATATCTGCATCGACAAAGATGTGCGTCTCGACGGGATCGCTGGTGCCGCCTTGCCCGCTCCCACTCGATGCGCCGCCCATGGTGAAGTGGGTGTCTTGAACCACCCGGTACGCGTTGACCGCCAACTTGGCCATGTTGGCGTAACGCCCGACCTGGGTCATGAAACAAAACGCCAAACCGATCGCGAAGTAGCTGCCTGAATCGGGTGCGATGCCGCGATCTCGATCGGGAGAGTCATCGACGATGAACGTCCAGGAGGAGGAGATCTCGGCGTATTGCTCGCGATGGACCTCGTAGGTTCCATCGGGTCGCACTCGACAGACCGTCCGCAAGTGAAGCAGCACCTTCTTTCCATCGAGAACCGGCGCGGGAGGTGGCGACTCTTTGATTCGCTGACGTATCTCGTCTTCCGACGTTGTTCGTTCGGCGAGGGGCTGGCCCGAAAGTGCGTCTTCGGCCATGGAGAGACGGGCGATTGGATCGCCGGGATCGGGTAGCGCTCCCCCGTCAAGGGCATCGACCTCGACCGGATCGATCTGCTCTCCGTTGTAGGTCAGGGTGAAGAGGCTGGTCTTTTCGTCCCGCGCCAGCCCGTTCACTGGCGCTGCGGCAATTGCATCGAGGAGCAGTGTTTTGGTTTCATCGGCACCAGCACTGCTGGTGCCCTCAAACGCTACCTCTGGAGCGAGCGCGCCTGCGATCATCGTCCCTCTGGGAAAGGATCCGTCGCGGTAGTAGAAATTCTCGAGCACGAGAACCGGGTCGGTCAATGTGATGTTGCGTGCCGAAGCGAGTGCGAGCAGTTCGGTCATGAACGAGCCCGCCATGCCAACTGCGACAAAGCTGAGCGGGTTTGGGGCAAAGTCATGGCCGCCTAAGCCAGATCCCTCATCGGAGGAAAACCGCCAAGCTTGGCCCGTCAGGCCCGAAAGGGTAACCCCCTCCTTCTGAATGCCCTTGAGCGAGCGAACCCACGTACGGACTGATTGGCCGTACCGATCTGGCGGCGGCTTGAGCCCGGCTGCATCCAAGCCGCTGACAGCGTGAATCGTTGGACGATCGAGGTCTTCTAGTGAGGTTTCGGTCATCGCTCAATCTCCAAGGCTCGACAAGAGTTGTCTAATCGAGGATAGGTTCAGGCCTATGACGATCGTGAATCCGTTTCGTGAGCAACTGACATCGGGGACGCTCGGCCTCGGCACCGCGGCGCTTGGGCGCCCGGCCTACATCACTACATCGCACGGGGCGGACCTGTCGGGGCACTCGACCAAGGCCGCGATGGAAGCGAACGCGATGGAGGTGTTCGACTTCGCCTATGCCAACGGCGTTCGCTATTTCGATACCGCTCGCTCGTATGGGATCGCAGAACAGTTTCTGGCAAACTGGCTTCGCCGAAGCGCCCCCGACGATGTCGTCGTTGCCTCGAAGTGGGGTTATCGATACGTGGGCGACTGGAAGATCGATGTGGCGGTCCACGAGGTGAAAGATCACAGTGTCGATGCGTTTCGCCGCCAACTCGATGAAACCCGCGAGTTGCTCGGATCTCAACTTGGGCTTTATCAGATTCACTCGGTGACCCCGGACAGTCCTGCCCTTGACGACGATCAGCTCCTGAGCGAACTTGGTTCGCTTCGTGACGATGGTGTTGCCATCGGGTTATCGACAAGTGGTGCGAACCAAGCCGAGGTGCTCAACGTTGTGCCCGAGATCGTTATAGACGGTCGCCCGCTGTTCAGCGCAGTGCAGACCACGTGGAACCTGCTGGAAACGTCGACGTCGGAAGCTATTGCGGCTTTGGCAGAAGCGGGCGTCGTCGTCATCATCAAAGAAGCCCTCGCCAATGGGCGCCTGACCTCAGCGGGCGACCAGCCAGCAACGGCAACAAACGTTGACGCCACACCCGATGCGATAGCGCTCGCGGCTGCAAAGCAGTTCGTTGCCAGTGACATCGTCTTGAGCGGCGCGCTCACCATCGAGCACCTCCGATCGAACCTGGCAGCCCAGGAGATCGGTCCCCTCGACAAGTCGACCACAACACCCACAGCAATCGAGCCAGATCTCTATTGGTCGCAGCGCTCAGAGCTGTCCTGGTCCTGAAGCCAGCGGTTGGCACCGGTCTTATGCGCGGAGGCTCGCAAAGAACGACTTGAGCCTCTCGGTGCACTCGTCACCCATCACGTTGTGCCGCACTTCGAAGGTGTGGCGCAGCCGCGGGTCGACGCCGAAGTTGTACATCGAGCCAACAGCTCCTGCTTCGAGGTCCGGTGCGCCAAAGACGACCTTCTTCACACGAGCGTTCACCGCCGCCCCGGCGCACATGGTGCATGGTTCGAGCGTGCTGATGAGCGTCGCCTCGTCGAGCCGCCAGGTGCCGAGCCGTTCGGAGGCATCTCTCATGGCCAACACCTCTGCGTGGGCGGTCGGGTCGGCGGTGAGCTCTCGTTCATTATGGCGAGACGCGATCACCTCGCCATCGACGACCACGAGCGCTCCAACGGGAACATCGCCATGTGGAATTGCCAGCTCAGCTTCAGCGAGAGCCTGGCCCATGAGGTCGTCGTAGTCCATCAGGAGAAGTTATCTCCCTTCCCCGCAGTTCCATCGACACGCGTTCTCACTAGCTTGGGGCACCGAACTGCGCCAAAGTACCATCGATGGCCATGGACGTTGAGGTTCGATCACTCGATTTCGGCTACGCAACGTCGAGCGGAGCGGAATGGATCTTTCGCGACTTCGACCTCACGGTAACCTCGGGATCGGTCCACGCGATACTCGGCGCAAGTGGCTGCGGTAAATCAACCTTGCTTCGCATCCTGGCCGGTCTGGAGACGCCTGTCGGTGGGACGATCGACGTGCGAGGCCCAGAGTTGGCGGCGAAGCGGTTTGCTCTCGTCTTTCAGGATCCGGCGCTCTTACCGTGGTGGAATGTCGCACGAAATGTTGGGCTCGGTGTCGAATACGACAAGGAGCGAGTCGGCCTCTACGACAAGATCCGCTCGTTCACCCTCGACCGCGTCGGTTTAACCGAGTTGGCCGACCGGCGACCGGGCACCTTGTCGCACGGGCAGAATACAAAAGCATCGATCGGCCGGGCACTGGCATACGACGCCGACGTCATGATGCTCGACGAGCCGTTCGTCCATCTAGATGCCCTGAGC
>CAZHUR010000116.1:0-7446 GCA_964535395.1 uncultured Acidimicrobiales bacterium | reverse complement strand
GGCCTCAACGAAGCCCTCCACTCGAACTGATCGGCTGATGCCATAGGCGTTCGGCCAATTCTATGGCATCATCAATTTTCCCCGCTCTTGTCGCCTGCGGCGACGAACCCGCAGGGTTCCCGCCCGCCCCGGGGTTCTAGTCCGCTGCTAGGTGGATGAGGATGGCGGTTTCGGGGTCGAGGCAGGGGAGTTGGATGCCCATCGTGCTGAGCAGTAGTCCCGGTACGTGCGCCAATGGTTGAGTGATCCAGTTGGGTTGGCGCACAGCAAGTCCGACGGTGGTATCGGCCACGAGGGTGAGTGAAACCGAGTACCGAGCCTGTGGGTCGAGTCCGGGCAAGCGCAGAGATTCAGGAACCCCGTAGCGCGCTATTTCGAGTTGAGCTACCGAATAGATTGCTTCGCTCGCATCTTTGGCCACGACTCCCATTGCGAGCAACGCTGGGTCGACGGTATCAAGCTGCCAGACGGTGCCGCTATGGAGCAGGGCCCGGTGGGTCTTGTGGAGTTGCAAGATTGTGGCGAGCGCTGAGCGCTCTTCGGTACTCGCCGAGGTCAGATCCCATTCGATTCCGAAGTGCCCGAACAGTGCCGTGGTTCCTCGAAAGCCGAGTTTGAGAGTGCGGCCCGACGTATGAGAGACACCGGGGCCAACGTGAGCGCCCATCAATTCAGGCGGGAACCAGCGCATGAAGCCGCGCTGGATGCGTTGTCGTTCGAGGGCATCGTTGCTGTCGCTGGTCCACACTCGGTCGGTCCGTTCGAGAATCCCGAGGTCGGCGCGTGCACCGCCCGACGAGCAGCTTTCAATCTCAACGTCTGGGTGGCGCTCCCTGAGCGTATCGATCAGCGCGTACACCGCAAGCGTCTGTCCACGTGAGGCGGCACGGTTACCAGACCCAGGCTGGGTGTGGTCCCGGTTCATATCCCACTTCACATAGCTCACATCATGGTTGGTGAGCAGCGAATCGAGGTGCCGGAGAATGTGGTCGAACGCTTCCTGGTTGGTGAGGTCGAGCACGAGCTGGTTACGTCCAAGGACCTTCTCATAGCCCGAAACACCCAACGTCCATTCGGGGTGATCTCGGTAGAGGTCCGAGTCGGGGTTGACCATCTCGGGCTCGACCCAGATGCCGAACTCAAGACCGAGCCCGGTTACGTGTGTAATCAACGGTTCAAGACCGTTAGGCCAGACGTCTGGATCGACCCACCAGTCACCGAGACCAGCGTTGTCCGACCGTCGGCCGTGGAACCAGCCGTCGTCGAGGACGTAGCGTTCTGCCCCGACCTCGGCGGCGCAGTCCGCCAGCGCCTTCAATTTGTCGAGGTCATGATCGAAATAGACCGCCTCCCACGTGTTGAGATGGATTGGCCGATCGGAGCTGATGCGCTGGTGCTGTGGGCGGGACCGAACGTAGTCATGAAACGCTTGGCTGACCCCGTTGAGCCCGGTCGTGCTCGTCGCAAGGTGCAAGGTGGGGGAGTGATAAGTCTCTCCCGAGGAAAGCACGACCTCGCCCGCGAGCAGCTGCTCGCCCAGTTGGAGAAACCTGCGGCCGTCGGTAAGCACCTCGGCCCTGATCGACGAGTTACCAGACCATGCAAGGTGAGCGCCCAGCACAGCACCGCGCTCGTTCGAGAATCCGGTCGAACCAGCCATGACCCACGGAGGCTTGTCGGCCGAGGTTCGGCCGCGGCGGTTTGTCTGCTCGAGCGCTCCGGTTCGCAATGGCACGCGGACCTCGTGGTACTCATGAACCCAACGGCCCTCTGGGACCTGCACCTCTCCAAAGTCATTGGGCAAAGGGACGGTCAGTCGCAGCGCCTGGAGTGAGTAGTCGGTAGTGGCGTCGTTGTGTAGGTCGACGCGGACGGTCGCCACACCACTCGCCGTCAGTTCAATGTGGGTGACGACGCGAAGTTGAGCAAGATCGTCGACCGCGGTTATCGCAACCGAAGTTGGAGTGGATTCGACTCCGGCACGGGCAAACCGCGGCGACCAGCCCGAACCATCTTCACGGGCTCCTTCGATGCCCGGTGGGCCCACCCAGCCATCGGCTTCGCAGGGCAGCAGCGTCGCCGGTGCCATCTGCGAGATCGATGCGTTCGCGATCGGTCGATCGATGAGTGCGAGCAATACGTCGGTGTCTCCTCCTGACGAATAGGGGAGCGGTTCACCAAACCAGACAACCTCGGGTACCGCCGATGCGGCGATGATCACCTGCCGGTCGCCAGCTTCGATCGAGATCAGTTCCATGATGTGGTGCTTTCGCGAAGGGGTGCGACTTTGTCGAGATGGCGAACCCTAACACTGAGCCGTAGTCGAGTAGGGCGAAAGGACTCGTACGAAGGGTTCATCCGACTTATAGCAATTGCGGCATACAAAAGTTCATAATGCAAGGTATGACCGAAAACTCAGATATTGCTACCGGCGGCGGTCTGCCCTACGGCATCGGTCGCATGAAACGGTCGGAAGTCTTGCGTAACCTCGAACTCTGTGGGGTTGATGCCTCCATGGCAGAAGTGGCGTCACATGAAGCCCTTCTGATGGCTGTCCGGCACGTGCGCGACAACCCGTACCCTGGGTTTCCAGAGATTCCAGCACTTCTCACTCGCCTCGCCCAGCTCGCAGCCGACGCTGAGAAGCACGACTTGGCTCTGCCCGCCTGAACCTTGAGTACCACCCTGTGATGTAGGTCAGTCGCGGAGATCCTGCCAAATCAGCGATTTGTCAGATGTCCATTCCATGATTGGACGATCATGGGGCAACCTCGGCCATACTGCGGAGATCCACAGTGCGGAGATCCACACTGCGGGGATGAGGAGACACCACGATGACCAACGTCGTTGCTCGCGCGCCAGGACGAGTGAACCTGCTTGGCGAACATACCGATTACAACGATGGGTTTGTCATGCCGATGGCGCTGCCCTTCGACACCACGATCGAGTTCGCTCGCAGAGATGACCGAATCGTGAAACTGCGCTCGGTCGGTTTCGAGGACGTCGACTTCGATCTCGACGCTGATCCGGCCGAGGTCGATTCATGGGGTCGTTATATCGCCGGCATGGCTCGCCTGCTCGAAGAAGACGGGCTTGTCGTCGCAGGCTTTGATGCTGACGTGCAGACGACGATTCCGGTGGGTGCAAGCCTCAGCTCCTCGGCGGCGCTCGAAGTGGCGACAGGTTTTGGCCTCCACCAGCTCGCCGGTGAAAGGCCAGACCCCACCTATATTGCCAAGGTCGGAATGCGCGTCGAGAACGAGATCATCGGCATTCAAAGTGGAATCATGGATCAGCTCATCTCTGCTGCTGCTACAGCTGGCACGGCCACCCGCATCGACTGTCGAAGCCTCGAGCTGACTCCGGTTTCGATTCCCGGTGCGGCTCGTGTCGTCATCATGGACACGATGACCCGCAGAGAGCTTGTCGATAGCGAGTACGACCTGCGTCGTGAGGCATGCGAACGCGCTGCTGCTTCGATTGGAGTGCCTGCGCTGCGAGATGCGTCGATCGAACAGGTCTTGGATCTTGAGAACGATCTTGATCGTCGACGAGCAACGCACGTGGTTCTCGAAAACGACCGGGTTCGTCGGGCCGAGGCGGCTTTGTCGAATAACGATCTCGAGACCTTCGGTCAGCTCATGAACGATAGCCATGCAAGCCTCCGAGATGACTACGAGGTTTCGTCAGAGGCACTGGACGCCATGGTTGAAGTCGCCCGCAAGTCCAAAGCGTGTATCGGGGCGCGAATGACAGGCGGAGGCTTTGCGGGAAGTGCCGTGGCTCTGGTCCAAGCCGCCGACGCCGACGAGTTCGTGGCTCACGTCGAAACTCAATGGGAGTCGCTCACAGGAGAGCACCCGGACGTGTGGCTTGTTGACCCGTCCGCGGGAGCGTCTGTTCACGAAGCGTGATTTGCCTCCGCGAGTTGTAGATCTACACCGCTGTCGCTGAGCGCATCGATTGCGGGTCGGGGCAGGTCTTGATCCGAGATCACCAAGTCGGCCCGTTCTAAGGGAGCGATCTTTGCCATGCCGCGAATGTCCCACTTCGAATGGTCGGCCAAGACAATGACCTCTTGGGACGACGACAGGAACGCTCGATTCAGTTCGGCCTCGGCCATGTTGGGCGTGCTGAAGCCATGATCTTGGGCCATGCCGTGTACGCCGAGGAAGAGCTGGTCGAGCTGCAGAGCAGCGAGGGCTCCGGTAGCGAGCGGACCAACGAGCGCGTCAGAAGGGGTGCGGGTGCCTCCGGTTAGTACCACGGTCAGGTTCGCTCCCTGAGAGGGGTACAGCACCTGAGCAACAGACGGCGAGTTCGTCACCACGGTCAGATCGGGAATGTCGACCAGAAATTTGGCGAGCGTCCACGTAGTGGTGCCCGCTGTCAGCCCGATCGCCGAACCCGGTTGAACATGAGCAGCAGCGGTCTCGGCAATTGCTTGTTTGTGATCGAGCTCGCGCCACTGCTTCACCTCAAAACCTGGTTCGCTAGTGCTGCGCGTGGCGGTCTTGACCGCACCGCCGTGCACCTTGCGCAGGAGTTGCCGCTTCGCGAGCGCATCGAGGTCGCGGCGCACCGTCATCTCCGAAACCCCAAGCTCGTTTGAGAGTTCACTAACGCGGGCGGAGCCGTTTCGGTTCAAGACATCGACGATCTCTGACTGACGCTGAGAGGCGAGCATGGTTCGATTCTTGCCTACACCGATCCCAAAAGCAACAAGAACGAACAGCTCTGTTGTTTGAAAGTGTTGATTTACATGCGAATTTGTGAGCTTCGCGTTGACTTTGTCCGGTGCGGTGGGTCAGACTCGTGGCCATCTTCCAACCGAGTGAGTTACGCATAGAGGGGAAATCGAGTTCATGTCTGAGAAGAAGAGCTATACGCCGCAACCACAGGGGTACTTCCCTATGCCGCGGCGTCGCATGTTGCAGATGACCGCTGGCGGACTTGTCCTGCCCGCTGCATTGGCAGCTTGTGGGTCAAGCGCTGACACCGCGACTGGCGGCGGCGACGGTGAAGGAGAAGGGGGAGGCGACGGTGGGTTTGCTCTCGGCGGCGGAACCGGAGAGGTCACGGTCGGGTCGAACTACTCGAACGAACTTCCTCAAGCCGGTCTTGCAGCAGCTGTAGCAGCACTTCCAAACGGAGATGTCACCGGCCTGATCAACGAGGTCGATCACAACACCTTCCAGGAGAACATCTCCACCTACCTCCAGAACCCCGATGACGTCATCCCGTGGTTCGCCGGATTCCGCATGCAGTTCTTTGCCGAGCAGGGCTTGCTTGGCGACATCACCGACGTGTGGGACGCTGGTCTTGATGCCGAACTAGGTGATGGTTTCAAGATTGCCTCGACCGGCCTCGACGGATTGCAGTACTTCGTTCCGTGGACGTACTCCAACTGGGCTATCTACTACCGCCCCAGCATTTGGGAAGAGAACGGCTGGACCCCGCCAGAGACGCTCGACGAATTGGTCGAGCTGTCGGCCGACATCCAAGCCGCAGGACTCACCCCATTCTCGTTTGCAAACGATGGCCAGTGGCCAGCAATGGGAACCTTCGACCAGCTGAACTTCCGTATCAACGGCGGCCAGTTCCACGTCGATCTGATGGCCGGACGCGAGTCATGGACCGACGATCGAGTTCGAGAGGTGTTCAGCACCTACGAGAGCCTGCTCCCAGTCCACCAGGAAAACCCGAACGGACGTACCTGGGAAGAGGCGGCTGCTGCACTCGTCAATGGCGAGTCTGCGATGTTCACGATCGGCACGTGGGTCGGATCCCAGTTCCCAGATGGCGACACCTCGGACCTCGACTTCTTCCCCTTCCCGATCATCAACGAAGAGCACGGCACCAACGTTGTCGAGGCGCCGATCGATGGCTGGATGATGGCTGCAGAACCAGCAAACGAGCAGGCCGCAAAGGAACTCCTCTTCCACTTCGGAACCGGAGTTGCCCAGGACGCGTACCTCGCCGAAGATCCATCGGTTGTTGCACCATCGAACTCGGTGAACACCGACGTTTGGTCACCCCTTCAGCAGAAGGTGTTTGATGACGTTTCGAACGCTGGCTTTGTAACCCAGTTCCTCGATCGTGACACAAGCCCCGAGTTTGCCTCGAACGTGGCTGGTCCTCGTATTGCCGACTTCCTTGCTGACCCGAGCCAGATCGATTCGATCCTCGAGGACATGCAGGCACAGGCCGAGGTTCTGCTCACCGGCGAGTAGTCCGCAACGCAACTACAGGGCTAGGACCATGGTGTGGGCGAGAGCTCACACCATGGTTTTGTCAATCCACGATGAGGCTCGCACGATGACGCCAGAGCGGAGAGCATGACCACAGTGACGACGGCTTCAACCGCGCCAGGACGGAAGCGGACAAAGAAGCGTAAGAGCCAATTCCAGGGACGAGACCGGATCGTCTTTCTACTGATGGTCGGGGTGCCGACCTTCTTGCACGTGCTGCTCGTGTGGGTACCGACGCTGGCGTCGATCTTCTTTTCGTTCACCGACTGGCGAGGCTTCCGCTTCAGCGACATCAACATCGTCGGTCTCTTGAACTACGAACAGATCTTCACGGTCTTTGGTCGAGATTTCTATCAGGCGTTGATGAACAACTTTGTGTTGATGGTCTTCTTGTTCCTCGGCCCGACCGTCTTTGGGATGTTCCTTGCCTACATCCTCGACAAGAACCTCCGTGGAACCCGCATTTACCAAAGCGTCTTCTACACGCCGGTGGTGTTGAGCCTGGCCGTTGTTGGGTTCATGTGGCAGAGCGTGATCTACTCAACCGACAACGGCCTCGCCACTTCATTGTTCGGTGGTGGTGAAGGAATCAACTGGCTTGGAAACCAGGAATACCTGATAGCGCTTACCGACAACGTCGGCATTTCAAAGAACTTCATCGCGATCTTGGTGGCGATTGCGTGGCGCCATGCTGGCTACATCATGGTGCTGTATCTGGCGGGTATGAAGAGCGTCGACCCCGCACTGCGAGAATCGGCGGCGCTCGACGGAGCGAACGAATGGCAGTCGTTCCGACACGTTCTGTTCCCAACGCTTCGTCCAATCAATGTGGTGGTTGCGGTGATCACCGTGATCGAAGCATTGCGGGCGTTCGACATCATCTTTGTTCTGAACACACCCCGGCGTACGCAGGTGCTGTCGATCTTGACCACCAACAATCTCCTCGGTGAAGGCGGCGGCAATGTGGGCCGCGGCAGCGCGTATGCGGTGATCTTGTTCCTGCTCTGCCTCGGATTTGTGGTTTGGTACGTGACCAACCACTTCAGAGAGGGGAGTGGCAAGTAATGGGCGAGAAGAAGAAGCCACTCAAACCCGCACGTGTTTTCCTCCATATCTTCCTGATCCTCACCGCCCTCGTCTGGTTGGTTCCGATCGTCGGAGCGGTGTACTCATCATTTCGGCCATTCAATGAGAC
>CAZHUR010000115.1:0-7472 GCA_964535395.1 uncultured Acidimicrobiales bacterium | reverse complement strand
ACGTAATACGAGTTATAGAGGAACTGATACATCGGGTCGTACGCCACGTAACCCGGAAGGTGGGGGAGGAGGAGAAACGTTTCGAAGAACCAGGTGATGTGAGCGCGATGCCACTTCGTTGGGCTGACATCGGCCATGGATTGGATCTGTTGGTCCTCGGGTGACAACGGCGCTGCAAGAGCTTCTGTTTCGTCACGAATCGCTTGAAAGTCCTGCGAAGTAACACTGACTCGTCGTGATGTCGTGGACACAGATTTCCCTTCGCTGCTAGCTCTCATGGTACTGAACCCCTCGTATGACCACTTTTATTCTGTGCGGCGGGTTTACGAAACTGGCTCTACCAGGCTGGTTATGGAACCTGTTGCAGCATGCCCAACTGAACTAGAGCGCTGTTAAGTGATGCCTCATCGAAGACGTTCTGGGCGACGTTCAACAGGTTGCCATCCGCGTCGTAGAAAGCGGTGATCGGCATACCTCCGGTGCCACCGAGCGATCGGTAGAGGCCGTTTCGCGAGATTCCCTGAATGTCTTTGGCAAGCGGGAACTCGCCAATGTTGTTCCGGTCGACCATGGGCGACCAGTTTCCGGTCTCGTTTGAGTTCACAAAGACGAAGTCAACCTGGCCTTCGAGCGCAAGTGCAGCTTCACGGAACTCAGGCAGTTCGGTGTCGCATGCCGTGCACCAAGACGCAAAGAAGTTCACGACAAGGGGTGTGCCTTCAAAGTCGGCGAGTCGGATACGGCTGTCCGGGTTCTCATCGTCGGTGAGGTCGGGGAGGTCGAACGCTTCGGCGGCGACGACGCCATCGCCTCCATCATCGGTAGCGTCTCGGATCCCGTTAAAGACCAAGAAGCCGACGATCAGTGCGCCGATTCCAATGAGAATCGCCCATTGGGCAGTCGCTCCAAGACCTTTTTTCGGGGGAGGTGTAGGCGCTTGTCTCTTACTGTTCTTTGCCATCGTTGGGGTTCCCTTTTGTCTTTCGATGAAGTCGATAGGCGAGCGTTAGCTAGCCCAGGTTAACAATCCACTCAAGGCCTACGGCCCGCAGGACCTCCTGCAGCTCGGTGGTGATGCGAATGAGCTGGTTGCTCATGAGCAGAATTCCAAAGCCAATCAGCGACACTGCTGAGGCCATGACGAGCTTTTCGGCGTTCCGTTTGAACCAGTCGAAGGCTCCGGCGAGCCGACCAAACAACAAGCCGGTGGCGAGAAATGGAACGCCGAGCCCGAGTGAATAGGCAGCGAGTAGTGATCCGCCGGTGAACGTTCCGCCAGCGCCTGCAGCAATGCCGAGGATCGAACCTAGGACCGGACCAATGCACGGGGTCCAGCCAAAGCCGAACGCAACGCCGGCAACGCCGGGGGCGGCTTGGCCGAAACGTCCGAGTTCTGGCTGGAAGCGAGCTTCGGAAAAGAACAGGGGGTTTTTTGTAATAAGCGATCCGAGAAGGAACATGCCCATTGCGAAGACGAGGAAGCCGGACAGGCGGCTGAGCAGTGCCTGATTCTCAAAGAGAAGTTGCCCGAGCGCGCTCGCAGAAACGCCAAGTCCGATGAAGACGAAAGAGAACCCAGCAATAAACAAGCTGGTACTGAGAAAGATTGGCTTGGCCCGTTCAAGGCCCGACTTTTCACCGTCGACTGCGGTGATGTCGACACCGGTGATTACCGACAGGTAGCCAGGTACGACCGGGAGCACGCACGGGGACAGAAAGGAGATCAATCCGCCGCCGAAGGCGAGAAGGTAGGCGCCAACGCTGGCTGTCTCGATCACGCCACCACTAACACCGAGCTAGGGGAGCGATATTCCGCTCGTCCAGAGGTCTTAACCATTGTTGTTTCAACGGTTGACATCCCCGTCTGAGAGAAGTTCCGCGATTAATTTGGAGCGGGCTGAGAGATCGCCAAGAATCTCTCTCCACAACGGCCTAGGGCGGAACCTGGGACAACCACCACGACAATGCGAAGAATCGCAGTACTTACCCTCATACTCACGGCACTGTCTGTGGTGGGCTCCTTCGGGTTTCTGCGCGCCCAGACGCTCTCCGGGCACCCATTTGCAAGCACCTGGTGCGAGTCGCCTGTAGTTATCCCGCTGGCTAGTCAGGGCCTAGACGGTGTTGTGGTTGCGGCCGAAGGAGTTTCGGTAGCTAGAGGTGCCGAAGTGCGAGAAGGCGTGTTTGGACCGGCAATTCGTTTGAACGACACCGGCAGCCGCGCTCAGGTCAACTTTGGTCAGACCCTCTTCCACACTCAACTCTTGTTCTCGGGGGTCACCGCGGGAGATGCTGTGCGCCTCGATGCCTTTCTTGGCGACGCTCCCCAGGATCTACCGGCAACATCGATTAGTGGTGCGCTCATGCCCGCCGCCGAACCGCTCACCACGGGTCTTCTGGCCGAAGCGATCGAGCAACCAATAGGCACCGCCGAGATCGATCTGTTCGCTGGTGTGTCCGAGGTGCTGTTTACCAACGAAGGCGCAACCCCCATCGAACTGGTCGCGGCGATCGGCTGTCCAGCATTCCAAGTCGAGACAGAAACTACGTCGGCTCCCACGTGGGATGCACAGTCACAGCAATTCATTGTTGAGCACACCGTCCGCTTCTCCAACCTTCTTTCCACCAGCCAAGTCCGAGTGCTCCGATCCATCGACCCGAGCGTTGCGAGCCCGATCATCAGCAACGTTGGGATCGACATCTCGACGGCCGCGCCCGGGTTCTCCTCTGCGGAGATATCCGAGACACGTGGATCGCGCGACCTCGAGCGGACACTGAACAACGCCTTTGATGGTGTAACCGATACCGCATTTCTGTCGAGTCCGTTCCGGCTGGATACCTCGTTTCCCCACGAGTTCTCCTTCACCGCTGGCTACACACCCGACTTCAACGACCCTGTCTGGGAAGATGGAGGGGACGTTCCATTCCCCGATATCTCCTTCAGCGGCTTGGTCGATGACGTCCCGGTGAATGCAACGGCGTCGGTCGGAGACTCGGTCACCTCTCGTGCGGTCGCTGTTCCCCAACCATCGCTCACGATCGAAGTTGAAGAACTCGAAGAGACGTCGCTCGCCAGCGACGGCCGAGTTGAGCTGGCTCACTTCGTGACGATCACCAACGACGGCGACACAGCCGTCGACACGCTCACGCTCGACTATCCACTCGTGGAGATGTTCGGCCCGGGAACGGTCGTCGAGGAGGTTAACGCTCTCGGCACCCGCAGCTGCACGGTGCCCGCGTCGGAGAGCTTTAATGGCGCCGGCCAGCCCACGCTGCTCGTCGACGTTGATGGCATGCGCACCGGTCAGCAATGCACGGTCACCGTTCGAAGCCGAGTGATCCCGGGTGATCAGCCAGAAGCCGATGCAACCGACTACGAGACCGAACTCACAGCCACTGCTCGATCTGGCGTTCGCGTTACGAGCGACTCGGTCGCGCTTCAAGCGACCGTTACTCAAGACGCCGCTTTCGAGGTAGAAGTGCTCGCCTCCGAGGTGACAAATCTCGAAGATGGTGGCTATCAGGTCGACGGCACGATCGTCGTCGACAACGTCGGCGCGCTCGACCTTGCTGCTGGACAAATCGCCTTCGATGTTCGCCGACCTGCAACGGTGAGCGGAGCCAACGAAGACTCCGAAACTGAACAAGACCCGACCGAGTCGGCCCCGGTGTTCTTCTTCGACTTCGTAGGCGATGACACCTGCGTTACGGGTTCGGCTCCCGGTGGTGCTCGCTCGTCGGTCTTTGTGAGCGGCGGAATCGGTCTTGGGGCGGGTTCATCGTGCGAAGTCGAGTTCTCCTTTGTCGCATTCCCGGGCGCTTCGCTCGATGACTGGACCCTCACTGCACGAGTCAGCACACCGGCCACCGCGATACAGCCAGAGCTCGCCCTCGTCGGGGAGGAATCGATCGACTTCGCCGAAGCCCCAGCCGTGACGAGTTCGACAGAGATCGAGTCGATCACCAACAACGGAAATGGCACCTACTCGGTGCGATCGACCGTGACCGTCACCAACTCGGGCGACGTGCCGCTCGCTGGTATCGATGTTGACGACAATGCCGAGGTGATCTTCGGGTCGCAGATGATCGCTCACGAGCGGATTGGTGACTCGTGTTCGTTCCTCTCCGGCTCCTCGCCACTGCGCACCGCGGCGGTCTCACCCGATGCCAATACCTGTACCGTAACCACGCTCTCACTCATCGAGCCCGGGGCAGACCTTGTAGGCGACGACATCGAGTTCTCCGTCGAAGCGGTTTCCCCGTCCGGCGCCGTAGTGGACACACAGTCGGTCACCGAGGTGATCTCATTTAGCGAGTCACCAGAGTTCTCACCCAGCTTGATCGTCGAATCGGTGGAGCGCCTCGATGGAGAGACGCTCGCAATCGTCCTCTTCGGATCGCTGGAGAACACCGGCGACGTCGAGGCGCGCAACGTGCAGCTCGAAGTCGATCTTGTGCCGGCCTTCGAGCAGGTCGACGGCGATGTCGACTTCGACGTTCAGTTCATCAGCGTGCAAGGCCTCAACCGCGCTGAAGAGTTCGACGGTGTTCGCCAGCGACAGGTGCTCACCGGCACCGAAACGGTCATCGTCGATAGCCGAGTCGATTTCCGAGTCCTCATTCACGCACAGCCCGGTGACCAGCCAGGCCCATACGAATTTGAAGTGACCGCGACAGCCGAGTCTCCAGCAGGTGCCGACTTCGAGGTCGAGTCGGCGACCGATGAGACCACCGTGCCGCTCATAGCGTTGACCAGCGTCTCGCTCGAATCGGAGAACAACAACGACGGCACCTATTCGATCTCCCATCAGCTGACCGTCGAGAACGCCGGGGCGGAACAACTGCCCTCGATCCAAGTGTTCACAGACTTCTCCAACACGTTCGGCTCGATCTTGCTCGGCGTGGCCGACATCAACACCACGTGTGAATCACCAGTCGACGCTGGTGCTCAATGCTCGGTGACGCAGCGAGCAACAGTGCGGCCCGGTTCGGCGGTTGGCCCCTACGACGTCACCGTGAATCTCGCCGCCACCGACGCCTCGTCGGTTTCGGCGTTCACTCTTCCGGACCGCCTCGACCCATCCGAAGTGCCTTCGGTCGACGACGTTGTGCTCTTCAACGAGGAACCGAGCATCGATCTAGAGTCGCTCGTTGGTAACCCGAGAAACAATGGTGACGGCACCTACGACCTCACCTACTTCGCTGAGGTAACGAACACCGGCGACGTGCCCTTGTACCGAGTCGGCGTGAACAATTTCGTCGCTGAGACGTTCGGCGAAGCGGTTGCGAGCGATCAGATCTCCGGCGACGGCTGCAGTGCCGTGAACTTCGCCAACCCGCTCGAACCGGGCTTGTCATGTGAGCAAACGCGGACGGTCACCGTCCGTCCGCTCTCAAACCTCGGACCGTGGAACAGCTCGCTCGTCGTGACCGCAGACTCGCCGTCGGCAGCGGTCCTTGACGGTGAACTGCGCTTTGAGCCGATCACCTTCACCGAGGACGTTGCACTCCAGGTCGAGTCGAACCTGGCTGAGGGTACAAACAACGGCGATGGCACCTACACACCGGTCTGGACCGCAGAGGTAACCAACACCGGTGACGTTCCGCTGATCGGCCTTGCACTCTCCGAAGTCGCAGACGGCTATGGAACAACGTTGATTCGTAGCGCCACGGTCACTGACTCGTGCACCGCAATCTCACCGCTCCAACCCCTTCTTCCCGGTGCGGTCTGCACCGTTGAGCAAAACCACTTCATCTCACCGGGCTCTGAGCTCGGGCCGATCGATCTGACAGCGCAAATCTCGGTCAGCTCGCCGTCGAGCGCGACGGCAAGTGCCTGGACCACCACCAACGAGATCACCCTCGTCGAGAACCCCGAGGTTGAACTGTCCTCCTCAGTCGTTTCGGTTGAGAGCATCGAGGACAACAGGCTTCGGGTCGTTCAGAACCTCGAGTTCCTCAACGCGGGCGACGTTCGAGTCGACGACCTCACTGCATCTATCGACCTGGAAGAGCTCTTTGGAGACTTGCCATTCCTGCTCGAAGGAGCGGTTAGCAATGACTTCTTCATCTCTGAAGCCTTCACGGCCGGAGAGTCGGTGAACATCCTTGCGGAGGGACAGTCGCTTACCGTGGGGAGCTCGGGCACGATCACGCTCGTTCTTTCGATCGAGCCCGGTACGGAGGTGGGACCGTTCGTTGGCGAGCTTCGACTCGAGGCGACCTCGCCCGCTGCTGCCGTGGTCTCGTCGGTCATCACGGCCCAGCTAGACCTTCCATCGGTTGATGTTCAGGTGCTTGCTCAGTCGGTGCAGAACAACAGGGACGGTTCGTACACGGTCACGTCGAGTTACGAGGTCGTCAACGACGGAACTACTCAACTCGAGTTCCTTCGTCTCAACGAACAGCTCAACACGGTGTACGAGGGCACAGACGTTTCGCTCGTAGCGGTTGAGGGCAATGGCATTCCGGCCGCCGACTTAGAGGACAGTCTTCGTGGTAACAACCTCATCGAGTGGGGTGCAGGTCTGCCTTCTGGTGAGTCGGCCATCCTGACGAGCACCGTCATCGTCGAACCGGGCAACAACCTCGGTCCGTTCAACCCTGTAGTCAGCGTCGAAGCAGCGTCGCCCGCAGGCACGGTGGTCACTGCTGAAGCGCTCTCCATTGAAGTGATCGAGTTCGATGAACAGCCCGACCTTCGGGTGAGCCAGCAACTTCAAGGCCGACCGGTCTGGAGCGAGGGACGCTTCGAAGTGACCTTCGAGATCGAAGTCGCCAACAACGGCGATGTCGAGCTGCGCAACCTCCAAGTACGAGAGGACCTTCTCAACGCTCTCGGCGCAGAAGCACGAATCGTTGTCACCGACATCCGTTCCGACACGTTCGTGGTGAACTCCAACTTTGACGGTCTGGGCCAGTTCCCGGGCCAGAATGCTGATTCGGAATCGGCAAGAGACGTTGGGGATACCCGGCTGTTGGGCGGCCTCGACACTCTTGCGGCAGAGTCGACGGGCACGATCGAACTCGACGTGATCATCACCCCGGAAACTCGCGGGGTCTTCAGCCCCCGCGTAGTCGTCTCAGCTCGAACGCCTGCTGGCGCCGATCTCGGAACCGGCGATGAGCAGATCGAGGCAAGCACGCTGACACGGCTCAGTGTTCAAGGTGAGCTCGGAGTGGCCAAGCAGGTCATTGGCGAGCCAGTTCTCCAACCTGACGGAACAGTTGCCGTCACCTACGAGATTCTCGTCGAGAACGCTGGTCCCTTCCCTCTCGACAATGTGGCCGTGCACGACCAACTTACCCAGGCATTCGGCGTGGGCTCGGCCTTTCAGACGTCGCCGGTTCGTATCGAGCCAGGCTCACCCTGCGTTGGCTTCGCGAGCATGAGCTACGACGGTGGCACGGTCGACCCAGTGCTCGCCACCGGTTTTGCGTTGGACCCGGGCGAGCGTTGTCGCATTCAGTAC
>CAZHUR010000114.1:0-7488 GCA_964535395.1 uncultured Acidimicrobiales bacterium | reverse complement strand
TCAGGCCACCGCTGCTGCCGCCCTCAACTGGACGTTCGACTACCTCGTGCTCGTCTTTGCGCTCTACGCTGTCGATGCCGAGCCTCGCCTTAGCCTCGTCATGGTCGCCTACGCATCCGGAGCAGTGCTCTCGATGATCTCGCTCACTCCCGGCGGCTTTGGGTTCGTCGAAGTCGGTCTCACGGGCGTCTTGACGCTGTCGGGCATCCCAAGCGATGCCGCCGCAGTCGCGGTCCTCGCCTACCGGGGAGTGTCCCTGTGGTTCCCTATCGTCGGCGGCCTATTCGGTTGGGCTGCGTTCCGTGCCCGATACTCGAGAGTCTTATAGCGGTCCGGCTATTCCGAAATACTCGTGACGCCTTCACGCAGCTCGTCGACTCTAGCTGAGTCGCCCAAGATCATAAAGAGCACGATGACTGCGATCACGAGCAGAACGACGAATACGACCGACTGGATCGAGATCGACTTCTCTGTGGCCTGTGCGTCATCGAACGGATTCTCAACATAGAGCGGATCCGATGGGTCGAGTCCGGCACCGAAGGTCTGTTCTGTGCCGACTTCGGGGAATTGAACTCCGTGGGAGAAGAGATCGTCGTAGGCGGCCGCATCGAGTTTCTTCGGCGTTGCCGGCTTGATGTCCAATGGATCTGCGAGCAAGCCCTTCGTATCGGTGAGGATGACTTCTCTTTGCTCAGGGTGATGGCTGAAGGCCTGCACTGCAGTGACCCCTTCATCTAACTCTGGCTCGGGCACGAAGTCTGCACGTTTATCGGCCGCGACTCCAGCGATCTGTGGTGCGTCGCCGCTGTGGAGATCTGCGAAGTAGTCGATCTTTTCGGGTGTCTGGACCTCGACTTCAGTCGTCTCCGAGACGTCTTCTTTTGGAGCTTCTTGTTCAGGAGCTTCTTGTTCAGGAGCTTCGCTCTCGTCACTCTCGGCATCTTCGGAAGAAGAGTCCTCCGCTACAGAGCCAGCGTTCTGCTCAGAGTCGATGCTCTCGTCAGAGTCGGTGCTCTTGTCCTGTTGATCCCCGGTGCCCAAGAATGCTGCAAGCGCATCGGCGTTTACTACCGGAGCAGCAACTGCCTCGCTAGGTGGAGTGGCTTCTGAAACCTCGGTCTGAGCGGGGCTATCGAACAGACCCTTGCTACGAAAGGGACTCTCGGTCGACTCAGCCTCAACAGCTGCACTCTCCATTGCTGGGCTATCGCCCACAGCTTCGTCAACAACTTCGCCAACAACAGTGAGTGAAGCTGGACCTGGGATGTCCTCGGAGGAATCCGACGAGTCGTCGTCAAGCTCGTCCTCAAGATCAGGCACTCCACGAAGCGTGGGCGCAGATTCTTTGATGCCCGCTGCTGATTCGCCAAGGGAGTTCAGTCGCGAGAGGATCGAGTCGAGACTCGGATCATCATCGCCTGAAACTGCGAGGTTGTCTGCCATAGCAATTAAATCGGCACCTCAGATCTGAACTGGAGCCAAAAAATTGGGCCATCGGCACTATCGCTGTACTGAGAGATTCACCAATTTCTAGCTGGCGTCATCCTTTTCAGCAGCCGCCTTCTTGGCCGTTGCTTTCTTTTTGGCCGCGGCCTTTTTCTTGGCCGGCGCCTTCTTCTTTGCTGCGGCCTTCTTCTTTTTGGCTGGTGCCTTCTTTTTCTTCTTCTTTTTGGCTGGCCCGGCAGCACGGCGAATGGCCAGAAGCTCCGAAGCTCGCTCGACGGTCAATTCTTCGACCGTGTCGCCCTTGCGCAGCGACGCGTTCGTCTCTCCGTCGGTCACGTAGGGACCGAACCGGCCGTCCTTGACGATCATTTCTTTGCCGGTGTCGGGGTCTTCGCCCATCTCACGCAGAGGCGGCTTTACGACCTGACCGCGTCGGGTCTTTGGCTGAGCCAAGATCTTCAGGCATTCCTCGAGCGTGATGTCGAACAGTTGCTGCTCGGATTCGAGCGAGCGAGAGTCCTTTTCCTTCTTGAGGTACGGACCATAGCGACCGTTCTGGACGGTGATCTCGACGTTGTCCGCCGGATCAACACCCACAACTCGAGGCAGCGACAGAATCTTGAGCGCTTCGTCGAGGGTGATCGTCTCTGGGGTCATCCCGGCAAAGAGAGAGCCACGCTTGGGCTTGTCTTCGCCATCGACCATCTCGCCGAGTTGTACGTACGCTCCGAAGCGACCGTTCAACACGTACACGGGCATTCCAGTCTCGGGATCATCGCCGAGCGATACCGGTCCCTTGGCTGCTTCATCGATGTAGTGCACGGCCTTGTCGACGGTCAGTTCATCTGGGGGAATGTCATCGGGGATTGATGCTGTATCACTTTCGCCCCGTTGTACGTACGGGCCGTACTTGCCAACGCGTGCAACGACCATCTCGCCATCGGCGGTGACACCGAGCGGAATGGAGTTGACGGCTCGAGCGTCGATCTCGCCAAGGCGTTCATCGACCTTGTGCTTTAGACCCTCGGTGTCGTCGTCACCGAAGTAGAAAGTACTGAGCCACGGAATCGCTTCGCCGGTGCCGCCCGCAATCGAGTCGAGGTCTTCCTCCATGCGGCGCGTGTAGGTGTAATCGACAAGGTCTGGGAAATGCTGTTCGAGTAATCCCACAACGGAGAACGCCTTGAACGAAGGGATGAGCGCAGAGCCCTTCTTCCAGACGTATTCGCGATCTTGAATCGTGCCCATGATCGACGCGTAGGTCGACGGGCGGCCAATCTCAAGCTCTGCGAGCTTCTTGACCAGCGATGCTTCTGTGTAGCGGGCTGGAGGCTGGGTCTCGTGGCCGTCGGCGGTGAGAGACTCGGAGCTGACGGTGTCGCCAACCGCGAGAGGAGGCAGCTGCTTGCTCTCGGACTCTTCCTTCTCACCATCGGTGTCTTCGATGTACACCCGACGGAATCCCTGGTGGTCGATAATCGTGCCGCTTGCAGAAAACGAAGCGTCTGCGCCGGCGCTCGTCGTGGCACCAACTCGAACCGAGACTGTTTCGCCGGTGGCGTCGGTCATCTGTGAGGCGATCGTGCGCTTCCAGATCAGTTCGTATACGCGTGCCTCCGACTTCGCTACCTGCTTAGCCACCTCTGCGGGCGACTGGAAGGTCTCGCCAGCGGGACGGATAGCCTCGTGGGCTTCTTGGGCGTTCTTTGCCTTACCCGCATACACGCGAGGCTCTTCGGGCAAGTACTTCTCGCCATACTCGGCTTTGACCACGCTGCGAGCAGCATCGATGGCCGTCTGGCTGAGCGTGGTGGAGTCGGTACGCATGTACGTGATGAGTCCCTTTTCATACAAGGACTGTGCGCCGCGCATTGCCATGGACGAGCTCATCCCGAGCTTACGGCCAGCTTCTTGTTGGAACGTCGACGTCATGAAGGGTGCCGACGGGCGACGACGATACGGCTTTGGCTCGACCGACCGAATAGAGAAGTCGGCCGATTTCAGCGAGTCGACCAGCGCGGTTGCTCCAGCCTCGTCAAGCACGACAGCGTCGGCCTTGCTGAGCGCACCGTTTTCGTCGAAATCGCGGCCGGAAGCAACACGCTTTCCGTCGAGTTCGAGGAGCTTTGCCTCAAAGGTGGACGGTGAACCGTCGGACGCGCCCGCCTTCGCGAACGACGCTTCAAGATCCCAGTAGCTCGCCCTTATGAACGCCATACGCTCACGTTCGCGTTCGACGACGATTCGGGTCGCCACACTTTGCACGCGGCCTGCGCTGAGCTTGGGCATGACCTTCTTCCAGAGCACTGGAGAAACTTCGTAGCCGTAGAGACGATCGAGCATGCGCCGTGCTTCTTGAGCGTCGACGAGGTGGCGATCGAGTTCGCGCGGGGACTCTAGGGCGTTGAGGATGGCCTTCTTGGTGATCTCGTGAAAGACCATTCGCTTGACTGGAACCTGCGGGTTCAGAACCTCTAGCAAGTGCCACGCGATCGCTTCGCCCTCGCGATCCTCATCGGTTGCGAGGTAGAGCTCGTCACTTTCCTTGAGAAGCGCCTTGAGCTTTTTGATCTGGTCTTTCTTATCGGGAGAGACCACGTAGAGAGGCTTGAAGTCATTTTCCACGTCGATCCCCATGCGTGACCACTTCTCGGCCTTATAGGCAGCGGGCACGTCGGCGGCGTTCCGAGGTAGGTCTCGGATGTGTCCAATGGACGACTCGACGAGGAAGTCTTCGCCGAGATACTCAGCGATCTTCTTAGCCTTCGCTGGGCTCTCGACGATAACGAGTGCGGGCATGTGTTTAGACCTCTACTGGGTGGAGCTCGGGCTGGGGTTCTACTACAACCGGGCTTGGGGGGCTCTTTGTGGTTGCTGCTAGAGCTACCAGACCAACGATCGATGCAACAAGTGAAGCGAAGAGAATACCCATTCGAGCTTGGGTGTCAAGAATCGCAAATTCGTCTCCGTCGAACGCCAAACCGGTGATAAACAGCGCCACGGTAAAGCCGATTCCGGCAAGTATCGAGACCGAGAATACTTGCGGCCAGGTGATACCTTTGGGCAAATCGCACGGGCCAAACTTGACCGCAGCGTACGAGAACAAGGTGATGCCGAAGGTCTTGCCAACGAGCAGACCAACGATGATCCCGAGCGTGACGGTGGAGGTCGACGCAGCGCTGATCGATTCGCCGCTCAGCGCAATTCCGGCATTGGCGAGCGCGAACAGCGGAAGGATCGCAAAGCTCGTAAACGGATGGATGAGGGTTTGGAGCCTGTCTGCAACCGAGACGCTCTCGCGGACGTACAAGTTCGCTCTGCGGGTCGTCGCTGCGTTGATTGCATCCGGGTCGATCACGTTGCTGATCGCTTCGCTGTGCTTGACCTTCGTTACGAGCGGCCTGGCCGGAGCGAGCAGGCCGAGCGCTACACCAGCGATGGTTGCGTGAACGCCAGACTCGAGTACGGCGTACCAAACAACGATGCCCAGAATTGCGTACACCGGTGTGTACCACACTCGCATCTGCTTCAACGCGGCGACGATGACGAGCAAGCCAATCGCAACGAGGCCCCAAGCTATGTTGAGATCGCTCGTGTAGAAGATTGCAATTACGGCAATGGCGCCGACATCATCGACGATTGCCAGCGCGAGCAGGAACAGCTTGAGTGCGCTGGGCACTCGATCGCCAAGCAGCGACATGATGCCGAGGGCGAAAGCGATGTCGGTGGCCATTGGGATGCCCCAGCCAGTGGACTCTGGGGCCGATGTGTTGAGCGCGAAGTAGAGAGCGGCGGGCACGACCATGCCGCCAAGTGCTGCGACCGTTGGGAGTGTGGCAGCGCGAACGTTGTTGAGTTCGCCGGTCACCAGCTCGGTCTTGATCTCCAAACCAATGACGAAGAAGAAGATCGCCATGAGGCCGTCGTTGATGAGATGCTCCACCGATTCATCGAGGATGTGGACCGAACCGAAGTTGATCTCGAGATGGATGTCGAGGATCTGGTGGTAGAGATCCGAGAAGGGTGAATTTGCCCAAACGAGAGCCGTGATGGTCGCCAAAACAAGCACGATTCCGCCAGCGGCGTCAGCTTCAATGAATTCTCTCACGGGGCGAGCAACCTTCTTCGCAAGAAGCTGGTCACTACCTATCCAGGTGAGCTCAGATGGGGGGAGACGGTGTCCGGACATGTTCTCTCAGATTGACGTTGGGTGTGCAGTTCGCACTTCCCGACGGCTCATTCTGGCCCGAATTTAGGAGATTTGCCTCGATTAGTTCCCAAATTCACAATTCGACGGAGCGATTGTGGCGAAGCGGAGGGACCGATTCTCGTCTAGCTAGATGGTGAAGTTGAGGTGTCGATGACGAGGCGAACAAGAGTGCCGTCACCGCTGGTTTCGATGTCTGTTTTATCGACCAGACGCTTCATGAGCGGGATGCCAAGACCATCTTCAAAGAACAACCGTTCCGGCGACGCAGGGTCGGGCATCACGGGTAAAGAATCTGGGTCGAAACCAGGACCGCGGTCACGCACGGTCACTTCGACATGGTTGCCTTCGGTGAAACAGTGCACTTCGATATGGCTGTCGGTTCCGGCTGCCTTGTGGGCTTCGACCGCGTTGGTCACCGCTTCAGAAACAGCAACGCGCAGATCTTCGACGCGATCACTTCGCGAGTCGGGATCGATTGCGGCTGCCGCCGCGAGAACCACGCGTACCAGGGCGACGTAGTCAGACTTTGCGGGGACCCGCAGGATGACCTCGTCGCCACTGCTCATCTAACTGTCCCAGCGCTGCTCGCGGCGGTGAGGGTCGCTGCGTGCTCGACCGAATCGGCCATAGGAATGATCGTGTCGAGCCCGCTCGTGGCGAGAAGTCGACCGACAGCGTCGGTTGCACCGACTAAGGCACAAGATCCGCCGGCTTCACGGCAGCGACGCTGGAGACCGACCAGGATTCCGAGGGCAGCCGAATCGGCGAAGGTCACGTCGCTCAGATCGACGATCACCTTTGTCCAGCCGTCTCCAACAATCTCATGGAACGCCGATCGGACGCGGGAAACAGCACTGAGGTCAAAGTCCCCAGACAACTCGACGATCACATGATCGTCGAGCACATCAGTGCGTCGAACAATTTGCATTTAGTCAATGTAACGGTTGAAAGCCTGAGGATTTGAGAGGTAGCGCTCCAATGTCACTAGGGGGTGCGATACTGGCGCTATGGCGATCTTGGAGGCAGTCACATTTCCCGATGACTCTCAACAGTCTCCAATCGACAACCTGATCGACGCCCTTGCCGAGGACGGACGTCTTGCCCACGTACATCACGAGCCCTCGCGCTCTGCGAGGTTCGCCACGACCATCGCTTCTATTGGTGACCATGTTGCGTCGGCGCTCGGCGACGATCGTTTGTTCACTCACCAGGCTGAAGCCATCGACCTGATCCGGGCTAACCACTCGGTCGTTGTTGCCACGGGTACTGCCTCGGGGAAGTCTCGCTGCTACCAAATCCCAATCGCCGAGGCTGCCGCACGGGCGGGAGGCACCGGCACCGCTTTGATGCTGTACCCCACAAAGGCGCTCGCCCAGGATCAGCTTCGGTCGCTCCACCGGCTCAAATTTCCCCATGTTGTTGCTGGCACCTACGACGGCGATTCAACGCCGGAGCAACGCACGTGGGTGCGCGGCACGGCAAACGTTGTGCTCACAAACCCTGAGATGTTGCACGCTTCAATTCTCCCGGGCCACGCTCGCTGGGCGCGCTATTTGGCGCGACTCGAACACGTGGTGGTCGACGAACTTCACGTATTGCGCGGAGTGTTTGGAACGCACGTTTCCCATGTGTTGCGGCGGCTGCGTCGCTTGTGCCATCACTACGGCTCAGACCCCACCTTTATCTTCACGTCGGCAACGATCGGTGAACCTGGCACGCTCGCTGAACAACTCTGCGGCGTACCGGTCACCGAGGTAACCAACGATGGATCTCCTCGCAGCGAGCGCACGATCGTCATGATCAACCCGCCGATCGTCGACGAAATTCAGGGC
>CAZHUR010000113.1:0-7489 GCA_964535395.1 uncultured Acidimicrobiales bacterium | reverse complement strand
GTCGACGACGGATCGACCGAACTCGATGCGATCATCGATGCCGTCCGCACATGCGCAGCTCCGGTAGCGATCGATAACTTCGCGTCCGATCTGATTATCGCCGGAGGCGCAGGTCTTCCCGCAGATGAGGCTGCCTGTGTGTCGTCGAGGCTCCAATCCGGCGATGAATATCGGACATTCTGGGCAGCTCTGCTCGAAGAGGAGCAGTTCGATTTCTTACTCTCGGACCTTGAGGTACAGAACCGGTATCTCGACCTTTACGCCGAGTGCGTATCGGTCGGGCGAGCAGTGGGGGACCAGGCTGCGGTCACGTTGAGCGCGCCGACGGTCGGCTGCATCGACGATCTATACCAAGACCGAGAGTTTGTGCGGGTCACCATCGAAGCCGACCTTTCGGGTAATGCTGAAGATCAAGAGCGGGTTTCAAACCAAATCGCAACATGCTTAAACGCGGACGAGCGACTCCAGCTCGGTCTCGGCTAGCGCAAGGAGACAACCCCATGGAATTTCAATTGTTTGGATTTCCCGTCAGTATCAAAGGCTCCTTCGTGCTCACGATCGCGTTTCTTGGGTACATCTCGTTTAACAGCCAGGTCGACCGCATCGTCGCCTTCACCGCAATTGCGGTCATTGCAGTGCTGATTCACGAATTCGGTCACGCCTTTGCCGCCCGCTCTCAAGGAACCGTCGGAACACCGAGCATCTCCTTGGCCGGAATGGCCGGTCTAACCCGATACAGGCTGGAGAATGTCCCGAGTCGAGTGCAGTCGATCTTCATCAGCTTTGCTGGTCCGCTCACCGGAATTGTCCTGGGCGCCATCATTCTCGCAGTTCGCAGCGCTGGGGTGATCGAAGAAACCTTCTTGATCCGAGACTTGTTTCGAATCGGACTCTTTACCACCTTTGGCTGGAGCGCTTTCAACCTGGTACCGATCGTGCCCCTCGATGGTGGCCACATCATGACCGACCTCTTGCCGGGCGACCGCCTCGAACGGCGCAAGCGTGCCGCGTGGGTGTCCATTGTCTTCGCAGCCGTCTTGGCTCCAATCCTGTGGTTTGTCTCCGGTCTGCTGTTCGCCCCGATCATTCTTTTGGGCATGGCCTACCAGAACTTCAGCAGCCTCAAAGATCTCAACGCCGTGCCTCACCCAACGCAGTGACCGCTGGTTCCCGATCATGCAGTTGCGCTAAAGCCTTCGCGACCGCCTAGGGTCAGGCGCCATGAGAGCCCTTCTTCTCCAAAACACCGACGACAACTTTTCGGTTGGCGTCACCGACATTGACGAGAGCGAGATGCCAGATGGCGACACGCTCGTAGCCGTCGAATACTCGACCATCAACTACAAAGATGGACTAGCGATCACCAACACATCGCCGATTGTGCGATCGTGGCCGATGATTCCAGGCGTCGATTTCGCCGGCACCGTGCTGAACTCGGAAGACGAAGAGCTCAAGACCGGTGATCGAGTGGTTCTCAACGGCTGGGACGTGGGAGAGAAGCACTGGGGAGGGCTCGCCGAACGCGCCCGCGTAAGCGGCGAGTGGCTAACCCGAATACCTGAAGAGTTCTCGACATACCAAGCTGCTGCGATCGGCACCGCTGGGTACACGGCAATGCTGTCCGTGCTTGAACTTGAAGAGCATGGCGTTACCCCCGAGCGCGGTGCAGTGCTCGTTACCGGCGCCGCCGGCGGTGTTGGTTCGGTTGCGGTGGCGGTGCTGTCAAAACTTGGTTACGAGGTCATTGCATCCTCTGGCCGTGTTGACACCGAGGGCGAGTACCTTTCTCTGCTCGGCGCAACCGAACTCATCTCCAGAGACGAGCTCTCCAACCCATCGGGACGTCCACTCGCGAAAGCCCGCTGGGTAGGAGCAATCGATGTTGCCGGCAGCCACACCTTGGCGAACGTGCTTGCGGCAACCGCACCCAAGGGGTGTGTGGTCGCGTGTGGACTCGCTCAAGGCATGGACCTCGAAACCACTGTCGCACCATTGATTTTGCGTGGGGTATCGCTCATCGGAGTCGATTCCGTCCACGAAACGCCCGAGCGTCGCCAAGTAGCTTGGGAGCGCCTGGCCTCTGACCTCGACGTCAACATGCTCGACTCGATCACGAGCGAGGTCGGACTCGAAGACGTCCCCGAGGTTGCCAGGGACATCGTCGCCGGAAAGGTCCGAGGCCGGGTGGTTGTCGACGTCGCTCGCTAAAGCGGATCGGCCCAGCTGATCTGGCCCAGAGCGGACCGTACCGAGGGCGCTACGCAGGTTCAGTCCGTATCGCGGTCTCGGAGGAATCGTTCGATCTCGTCGGCCATGTCGCCACTATCGAACACCACCGCTGGTTCGTTGTCGACGCGCTGTTCCAAGTCTTCAACGTAGGCCCGCACCTCGTCATCGTCGGACAACGCCAGGTGCACCTGGGACTCCCAGTCCCGAATATCGTCCGCCAGACCAGCATGATCGGTCGGCACGTTACAGATCCGCTCGAGGTGTGCCAGTAACGCCGAAGTCGCCTTCGGCGATGGGCTACCTGGCACATAGTGAGGCAGATTAACTCGAAGCGAAATCGTCGGGACGCTCGACGCAGCGAGTCGATGATGAAGCGAACCAATCAAACCGGTTGGACCCTCATAGGTTGGCTGATTGATTTTTAGCTTCGCAGCCAGATCTTTATTACTCGACGACGCCGACACCGGGAACGAGCGGGTGTGAGGCACCATTGCGAGGGCCGAACCAAGAGTGACAACCTGTGTGGTGTTCATTGCGGTCATGACATCGACCAGAGCATCACAAAACGAGCGCCACCGGAGATTCGGTTCAACCCCACTGAGAAGGATGAGATCAGAGTCTCCATCAGGCGTCTTTGCCCACACGACGTTGTTGGAAGGCCAATGGATCTCCCGATTGCCGTTCGCACCGATCTTGATCTGCGGGCGGGTCTCCTGGAAGTCGAACAACAATTCTGGGTCGATCGACGCGGCAGGCTTTCCCGCATGTGTCATCGATAGCCAATCGACCGCAGCGGTTGCGGCCTCGCCCATATCGAACAGACCTTTCAAAGCCAGCACAAAGATCGGGCGCTCCAGTTCTGGAACACTGTGCATCTCGACGGCGATCGCTCCCATAAAACCAGAGTACGCCGCAAAGCCCAAGACCAAACCCATGGTGGGGGCAATGACCCACGCCAGCTCTCCCTTCGAACAACAGAATCCCTAGCGCGACCGGACGATTCGCGTAATATGGACGAACAAGAGCGAGAGACCCAGGGGGTCGAACATGAGTGGAACGAGTCAACCACCCGGTTGGTATCCAGCGCAGGGAGACCCTGCTGGCACCGTTCGTTGGTGGGATGGAACTCAATGGGTAGGTGGCCCACAAGCCCAGGGCGTCCAACAACAGGCCGGCTATGTGGCGCCAGGCTCAAGCACGCTTCCCAACGGACGTCAGCTCGCCGATCCATGGATGCGGATCGCCGCCGCAGTCATCGACGGAATACTCGTGTTCATTATCAGCCTCATCTTCGGTGGAGCTTCGGCCGGCCTTGGAGCTTTCGATGATGGCGGCAACGGCCTCGACTTCACAAGCAGTGGGTTCGTGTTACTCGCGTTCGTGGGCACCATCATCATCACGCTCTACCACACGCTGATGAACACGTTCATGAGCGGCGGATTGGGCAAGCAACTTCTCGGGTTGCGGATCGTGCGCGCAGATGGCACCGAGCCGCTCGGAACTCCCGACGGCATCAAGCGAAGCGCAAACCACATTGCCGACCTCTTGAACATCATCCCGATCCTCGGGGCGATCATCTTGCTGTTCGGCCAGGGAATCCTGAACCTGGTTTCGTTGGTCTTCCTATTCCAAGACCCAGAACACCGAACGGTCATGGACCGTTTCGCCGACACGTACGTGGTGACGAAGCAATAATCGACTCGCCGATCACGGGCTCCGCCCGGATTTTGATCGACTCGCCGATTATTTGATTACTTGCCTCCGGCGGGCGTTCGGGCCACGCAGGCCAGACGCCTGAGGCGCTGTTTGGCTTCTCGG
The DNA here is from genome assembly GCA_964535395.1 of uncultured Acidimicrobiales bacterium. GTDB lineage: Bacteria > Actinomycetota > Acidimicrobiia > Acidimicrobiales > SHLQ01 > SHLQ01. The sequence goes on along the minus strand of CAZHUR010000113.1, from coordinate 3,442 downwards.
CCACGCAGGCCGTAACTGCTTTGTTGCCTCCGGCGGGCGTTCGGGCCACGGTATTCCGACGGGCCTGGCGGCCCTTTCGGAAACTAGCCTTTTCTCCGCTCCGCTCCGAAAACGCTCCAGATTTCGGAGTCTCTGGGAGCTAGGTGTGCTTGTAAAGGAGGGCGCCCCAGTGGGCTCCTGCTCCGAAGGCTGTGAAGGCCGAAAGCGAGTCTGCCGCAAAGCTGTCCGCCTGTGCCAGATCGTGGTAGAGCAGCGGCAACGTCGCCGCGGTCGTGTTGCCGTAGGTGGCAATATTTGACGGAACACGATCAGCGCTCACACCCAGTTGATTTTGGATGCCATCAAGAATTCGCTGATTCGCCTGATGCGCAAGGATCAAACCCACGTCATCGAGACTGAACGGCGAGTCTTCCAGCACGGCAAGTACCGATTCGGGCATCAGCCGCACCGCCTGACGAAACAACTCTCGCCCATTCATTTGCGGACTGTGCAAACCCTGCTCGATCTGTTCGACGCTCGACCACGGACTATGGATGAAACCTGGCCCAGGAACATGGATCAGGTCGAAGAGAGTCCCATTCGTGTGAAGGGTCGATTTGAGCACGCCCGTGTCCGCGGTTCCCGGCCGAAAGACCATCGCCGCGGCACCATCACCAAACAGCACACTCCAGGCGCGGGCTGCAGTTGCCGCGTCGTAGTCGTCCTGGGTCGGGTCGTCGTCTGACTCCCCGAGCAAGATGTCAAGGCTGGCACCGAATGGCATGTACCCGCGGTGCACCTCCGCTCCGACGACAACGACGGTCTCGGCGCGTTCGGTCGAGATCAACATGTCGGCCAAATCCATGCCGTAAAGGAATCCAGCGCACTGCTGGCGAACATCGAACGCCGCAACGTTGCCAAGCCCAGCACGGTCTTGGATAAGCGGAGCGTTACCGGGCGCGTAGTGGTCCGGCGTCATCGTTGCCGAGACCAGAGCGTCGACATCACTCAGCGCCAGCCCGGCATCTTCGACAGCCGCTTGCACGGCAGTCGCGCCGAGCTCGGCCGAACCAACTCCCTTTGAGGCGACCCGACGTTCGTGCACACCAGATCGCTTAACGATCCAGTCATTGCTCGTATCCATGATGTGCGCGAGGTCGTCGTTCGTCACGACGTTCTCAGGCAGGCCAACTCCAGAACCAACAATATGTGCACCCACAGATTGCTACTCGCTTTCGGATGGTTCCTCTGCTGCGTTGGCGGTTTGGTCGGTTGCGGGGGCCTCTTCATCGGCAGACACCTCGGTCGGAGCCGCGGCTTCTTCCTGAGGCGTTGCCTCGGCTTCTTCCTGAGGCGTTGCCTCAGTGTCTTCCTGAGGCGTTGCCTCAGTGTCTTCCTGAGGCGTTGCCTCAGCTTCTTCGGCGACCGGCTTGGCTTTCGCCGGCCTTTTTTCTGAAGCAAGCGGGTTGGCTTGCACAACCTGGAAGTTGTCAGAAGCTGCTTTATACGCAGCTTCTGCCTCGGCCTTCTGCTCGGCGGTTGCATCAGGATCGTCGTTTACACGACGGACTACCTTGGCCGCCTCTGCCTTGGCGCGCTCTGCCTTCGCAACCCGCTTGCGCCCCCGCTCTTTCGCGGCGCTTGCTTCCACGCGTTCGTTGAAGAGCAGGAGGGCTGCTCGTGTTTCGTCATCGACCTGGATCTCTGTGCTCACACCAACATCATCGGTCATACTGAGCCTTCGGGCCAAGATGGTGTGGTGACTAAATTGCAAAGTGACGAAATGATCTCATCGTTCCCGCGCCGGTATGCCACAACCAGGCGATTCTCCCTAGGAGCTCCTCGTTCCTTTTCGGTGGCCGACGACGGCAAAACGGTGATGTTTCTCCGGTCCGACGGGGGCGAGGACGCAGACAACAGCCTGTGGAGTGTGCGAGAAGGCGAACAACCAGTTCGACTCTTTGATGCCCGTTCCCGCGACGCAGCCGAGCTCACCGCGGCCGAACAGGCTCGCCGTGAACGCGCACGAGAACAAGCCGGAGGAGTGGTCTCGTTCGTGGCTGACGCCAACCATAGCGACGCTGTTTTCGTACTCTCAGGCAACATCTTTCGCGTCGGGGTTGGCGGTGGTGTGGAAGAGCTCGCATCGACCGGCAACGCGTTCGACCCTCACCTCGAACCCGAACGTGAGCGCGTTGGCTATGTCGACGGAGCAACGCTGCGCGTCACCGATGGAACAACGGATCGCCTCATCCCCGGCACAGACGATGTCGACGGCCTCGTGTCCTGGGGATCAGCAGAGTTCGTCGCCGCCGAAGAAATGGGTCGCGGTCGCGGCTTCTGGTGGGCACCCGATGGCCAGCGCATGGCGGCCTGTCGTGTGGATACGAACGACGTCGACGAATGGTGGATCTCATCTCCAGAACGTCCCGACGCACCGCCGAGAGCGATCCGCTACCCAGGTGCGGGCACTACGAATGCAGAGGTCGAGTTATGGGTGGTCGATGTTGACCAGGGGCCAACTCGAAAGCTCGACTGGACTCGCGGTGAGTTCGAATACTTAGCCGACGTCCAGTGGCTAAGCGTGGACGGCAGCGAGGTCATTAGATGCACGGTTCAGCCACGCGACCAAAAGAGCGTCATCCTGCTCGACATCGACCCCAACACCGGTGATGCAGACGAACTCCAACGGATCACCGATGCCCACTGGGTCGAACTGCATGCCCGAACACCTCTCCAATCGGACATTGGTGTTGTCATGGTGGTCGACGATGGGTTGCGCCGCTTGTCGGTCGACGGCACAGCGATTGCACTCAAGTCGGACGCTACTGACCTGACCAACTGCAACGTTCGTAGCCTCGTTGGTGTGCACGGCGGCCATATCATCGCGACCGTCACGACCGACGGGACCGACTCCATCGTGGCCAGCATCGCCCCTGACGGCGCGACCGAACTACTAACCGAGCCAGGTTTGTTCGCTACCGCAGCTTCCGGCGGCGGCACCCTTGTGGTGACTACTGCGCGCGCCGATGGCGACACTGCGACAGAGGTTCGGTGGAATAGTTCAGAGCGAACTCCGATCGAGTCGTTTGCCGCAACGCCGGGCTTTGAGTGCACACCGAGCTTTCACGTATTGACCGCCCGAGGGCTCAACACCAGCTTGTCCCTGCCGGCGAACCATGACGGATCTCCGCTTCCCGTACTGCTCGACCCGTACGGGGGCCCACACGCTCAGCGAGTGCTCCGAGTCCGCAATGGCTATTCGACGTCGCAGTGGTTCGCCGAGCAGGGATTCGCGGTCGTGGTGATCGACGGCCGCGGAACTCCAGGTAAAGGACCGGCGTTTGAACGGGAGATCTGGGGAGACTTCGCCACCAAGGTTCTTGATGACCAGATCGACGGACTGCACGCTCTCGCAGCGACACGACCCGAACTCGACATCTCTCGCGTAGGTATCCGAGGC
>CAZHUR010000112.1:5523-7497 GCA_964535395.1 uncultured Acidimicrobiales bacterium | reverse complement strand
GGCATATCCCAGCCCTCTCAACACCCGGAACACGTATTCTGCGTGCTCGATGTCTGGGTGGTCCTCGGCGAACGAGCCGCCGACCGATTGAACAGTTCGTGCTGCTGCTTCTCCCAGCATTAAGACTTCGGCGTCGCATTCGAGTAGCCCGAGGTTTCCGCCCCACGCAACCTTTGCTGAGGTGGTCGTTGGCAATGGCCCAGCAAATACCGAACCGGGTTCGGGCAGGGACCAAGGGTCTCGATCGTCAGGGCCTGCCATTGCCGACATCAACAGGCTTGTATCAGCCACGGTGCGTCCCATCGGCCCACTCACTCCAAGACGAAGATGAGTCGACGTAGCGAGCGGCTCAGCGACTCGGCCAATGCTCGGTCGCATCCCGACGACGCTGCACATCGACGCCGGGTTGCGCAGCGAACCTCCGAGGTCGCTGCCATCGGCGATTGGCAACATCCGTGCAGAAAGTGCCGCTGCTGCTCCACCGCTGCTACCTCCTGAGATCCGGTCGAGGTTCCACGGGTTGCGGGTAACTCCAAACACTTCGTTAAATGTGTGACAGCCCGTTCCAAATTCTGGAGTGTTGGTCTTCCCGATGATGATCGCCCCAGCGGCGCGAAGCTTGGCGGCCACATAGCCGTCAGAGACGACTGGCTGATCACTGGAAACCAGCGAGCCCGCTCGGGTGGGTAGGCCAGCGACATCTTCGAGATCTTTGACTGCGATTGGAAGTCCGTGAAGTGGACCTTCGCCGTCCACAGCGTCGGCCGTTTCAGCGTCGGCCATGATCTCCTCGCGCGATCGCATCGAGATGATCGCGTTGATGTCCCCGTTGACCTCATCGATTCGATCGAGGTGAGCTGATACGACCTCCGCTGATGACACAACACCCGAGGCAATCGCAGCTGCGAGCTCGACTGCTGAGTTTTGAATCAGGTCAGGGTTCATGGCCCGACACTAGGGCAACGCTCAGTCAATCTCGGCGGAATCGTCCAACGGTGCGTTCCCAGTGGAACCTGTGCGCACATTCCCCTAAGGTCAGGCCATGTCTGAAAGTTTGTCACCCGAAACCACCACCCTGCTCGCCATCCGCTTTGATCATCCGCTCAAGGCACAAGAAGCCTTGTTGGCCATGTTGCGCACAGCAGAACAAAACATCATCCGCCTGGAAGACGCCGCCATTGTGGACAAGGACGCCAAGGGAAAGATCCGGCTCCGTCAGAGCAAGGATCTAAACCCGAGCCAGGGAGCAGCCGCAGGTGGTTGGTACGGAGCGTTTATCGGCATCCTTTTGGGTCCACTGGGCATTATTGCCGGTGGTGTCCTCGGCGGAGCGGTCGGCGGTCTCTTCGCCAAACTCCGCGACATCGGAATCGACGACAAGCACATGAAGGAAATGGGTGAACGCATCAACCCAGGCGAAGACTTGCTCTTCTTGTTGCTGCAGGACATCCACCAGCCAGAGTTCTGCCGAGAGATGAAGCGTTTCGACGGTGTGCTCTTCGAGTCGACAGCGGACGAAGAGTTCAACAACGAACTCACATCCTGCCTCGCCGTCGAGCTGTAACGCCACATCAATACTGCAGAAGTATCAGGCCTCGCCGTTCAATCGATAGTTACTTCGAAGCTGGCCATGTTGTTGGTCTCATCGGCTTCGACGATCACGTCGAAGGGATCGACGACAACCTCGACGGTGTAGTCACCCGGTTCGACACCTGAGATGTCGATCCACTGATCGTCGAGCAAGGAGTGGTAGTGATCGCCGAACCCGGGGTTGATGATCTGTTGTGTGCTGCCACAGTCTTCGTCAGGGGTAAAGACAACCCCCGATGCGCTGGGCCGCTCCTCTCCAACAAATACTGAGTCGCGCAAACAGAAGGACACCTTTTCGGCCGTTGCGACGGCGTTGCCTTCGCTGTCGACGAGTCGGTATTGCTCGAAGGCGTCGAAGTGAATGTGGTCGTGAGTGGGGTGGAA
>CAZHUR010000112.1:0-5423 GCA_964535395.1 uncultured Acidimicrobiales bacterium | reverse complement strand
TCGGGGAGCAGCTCCTCACCGCAGCCGTCACTTCCCTCGCATCGAGTTGGTCGAGGGATGCTGATGGTCATTTGCTCGGTCTCGAGATCGATCTCGGTACGAAAATCGAACTGGCCGACAGCGAGATCCCCCGGCCCGGGAACATCGATGCTGACCTCGACTCCGGCTCGCACTGGCGGCACTCGATAGTCGATCTCGAAGGAACCGTCCTGATTTGTTGTCGTAGAAATGTTGTTTGGGTCAGCCGCGAAGACGAGCGCACCATCTTCCTCCACAGCGCTCGCGATCAGCGGCGAAATCGCGGCGTTGCCCACCGGCTCTTCAGTATCGGTGAACTGTACGACCATTCCTTCCTGAGCCAATGGAACATTGGAGGAAGCGCACCCGACGAGCAAAAAAATCGCGACGGTTAGTGGCAGCCATAGCCGCAACAAGTCGGGCCAGGTTTCGAAATGATTATGTGTCATTAGGACCTATCAGAAGGGGCCGATCGGCCTGTGCGAAGAGTACCGAATTTTGCTAAAGAAAATTTTTGAAACGTCGATCTAGAGCCGACAGCAGCATTGTTCGGATCGGAATCCGAATTCTCAATGCCTTATCGGAAGAGGTAGCGGGTCTATGAATCGACCGCGACGAAAAAAGTCTTTTAAAGCAACCGCGTGCGTAGCGGCAACCATTGCGCTGATAAGTGCAGAGGTTGCAATTCTGCCCACAACACTAAGCGCACTCGAGGCACCGGCAAACGAATACGTAGCCGCTTCAGTCTCGGGCGGAGTTCCCACTCCGGCCGCTCCGCTCGACGACGGTGACTGTGCGCTCCTGATCCAAATGACTGGGTCGGTCGCTGACGGTTTGGGAACCTACGAGGTTCTCGATCCAGCGACGGCGCCACCGACGCGGACGTACTCAGACAGCGAGTCTGTCCAGTACGTGGTACTTCCCGGTGGCTGCGATAACGCACTCGACGTCACCAGCGACCTGGTCCCATCGCAGGCGTGGGACAGCGCTTCGGGTACCGGTGGAGTGATCTTCCTCGGAGGGTCAAGGCTCAACCTGGCAGCTGACATCGACGCAAGTGGCGCGGGTTTCTCCTCGTTCGACAGCGTCGGCGCAGCGTGTGATGGAGCGAACGGCCAACCACAGCCCGATGGGGCCATGTGGGATGCCGGCGGCGGTGGCGGCGGAATCATCGGCGGCGGTGGCGGCGCCTCTGGACACATTGCATTCACCGATTGGATGACAGACCCTACCTTTGACGGTTCGCCCGGTGGCGGCGGAACAGCGACACTCGGTGGAGCTGGTGGTGCACACGGTGACGGCATCGGCACTGCACCAAACGGTGGCGACGCTGGCTGTGTCGGCAACGGTGGCTCACTCGACCAAACCCCATTCTTTACCGGGTTCTGGTCAACGGGCGCTGGCGCTGGGGGCGGCGGTTCCTACGGCGGTGGCGGCGCGGGCTGTAGCTCGCGCAGTAGCTCGGCATATGCAGGTGGCGGCGGTGGCGGCGGTTCGTACACCGGCGGCGGCGCTGGTGGCGTTGGCGGTACCAATACCGCTGAAGCCGGTATCAACCCAGAAGAGAACGGCGCTGCGGGTAACGCAGCTCTAGCCGCAGAAATCCCAGCGTCGGCTCACTATCTCAACTACGACGATCCTCGCCTCATGATGGGCGGCGCTGGCGGCGCCAGCTTCCTCGGCGACGGCTCCTCACCTCAGGACGGCGGCCGCGGTGGTGGCATTGTGGTTCTCGACTTCAACTCGGTCGTTGGATCGGGTGGATCTGTCATCAGCAACGGCGCCGACGGTGCCACTCCTCCAAACTTCGCCAATGGCGGACAACTCGGTTCGAGTGGTTCAGGTGGCGGCGCTGGTGGCCAGGTTGCAATCCTTGCTCTCTCGGTTTCATCACTCAACGTCAGCGCTGTTGGCGGTATCGGTGGCGACCCTGTTGAAGACAACTCATCTGCTGCTGATCTACGCCACGCCGGTTCTGCCGGTGCGAGCGGCGGCGGCGGCGGAATCTGGTTTGCTGAAGTGGGCGGAGACGTCACAAACAGTGGTGCCAACGCCGGAGCGACTTCGGCCGACACCACCGTCGAAGCCCCTGGCTTGGACAGCGTCGACTGGACTGTCAGCGCTGGTAACCCAGCACTAAACGGTGTCTACCCAGAACCGGTGACCGTTGGTTCGACGACGTACAGCTACGCGGAGTGGGCCACGATCGTGGCCGATGCCAATGCCGATTCACAGGTAACGTTCAAGTGGATCGCTGTCTCTCTGGTAGATGCCTCGAACGGAGGCTTCACCCTCGAAGAGGTCGTTGCCGCCTTCCCGAGCCTCGATCGAGCAAACAACCCGAAGAACCTCGGTCTGGGTTGCACCCCAGGTATTGGCGGTACCGGCTTGGTGTCGTTGAGCACCTCTCCGTACCCAGGGTTGCTCATCGAGACGTCGACCCTCGGCGTTGATTCAGATATCGCACCCGGTGAAACCCTCATTAGCGACAACGACGTCACTTGGGAATATGTTGTCACCGCCACGTCGGTTGGTTCGGTAGAGAACATCGTCGTGACCGACAGCAACCTCGGCGTTGCCACGTGCCCTGAGACCGAGTTGGCCGCAGGCGAATCGATGACATGTTCGCTCGATGGCACGGTCGTCGACGGGGAGTACAGCACGGTTGGCACGGTTACCGGTGACGGGATTGGCGAGCTCGGTGCAGCGACTGGTCCACTGACGGCAAGCGACCCGACCCACCATGTTGGGGCAACTCCAGTCATCACAATCGAAGCAACCACCAACGGTGTGCAAGCAGATGATGCACCAGCGGACAACCCTGTTTCGATTGGCGATCCAATCGAATGGGCCTTCGAGGTAGAGAACGGTGAAGTTCCAGTCGTCGATGTTGTCGTCAGCGACCTCACGACTGAAGCGAACAATGAACCTGGAGCGGTCGAGATTGAGTGCGATTACGCCTCCAGCTCAGATCCTTCCACCGGAATTGGAGAATTGTCAGCTGGTGAAACCGTGACCTGTACTGCAAGCGGTGTTGCTGGCACAGGCAACTACGCGAACCTCGCTACGGTGACCGCCAATGCGGCAGAGGTTGATCCTCTCACCGAAGCGCTCGTTGCTCGCCTCGATGCCTCGGGAGCTGAAATTCCAGTGACCGACACCGACCCATCCGGGTACTTTGGTGAGCCCAGCTACGACCTTGCATTGGCCGAGATTGTCTCGGACACGTCACTCGGTTCAGAGGGTCGTCTTGTCGAGTTCACGGTCACGGTCGCAAACCAAGGTGAACTCGCATCGGAAGCCTTCACGGTGACCAGCGAGCTCGATCCAGCGACCGAGTTCGTCTCAGCCTCTAGTGAAGGGGCCGAAGTGGCTCCTGGCGTGGTCGAGTGGGAGATCCCGGCTGCTTCCGGCTTGGAAACCGACGAGACTCTCGACTTGATATTGACCGTTCGTGTCATCGACACAGAAGCGACCGGGGTAATCAACACTTCGGAGATCTCCGCTGATAGCGGCGATGACACCGACTCAACACCCGATGCGGTTATCACCGGTCCGGGGTCGGACAACTTGGTCGACATTACCAATGTCGCCGAGCTCGCCACAGACACTGGAACGAACGACCCAGATGAGGATGATCATGACGTTGCCGAGATTGGCTTCGACTACGACCTTGCGTTGATCAAGACGATCAACTCCACATCAGATCGACTCGTCGATGGCACGGTGACGTTCGACCTTACGGTCACTAACCAGGCCGAAGCCGTTGAACGCATCGAGATCACCGAGTACATCGACACCACCATGTTCGAGGTACTTACGGTCGATGCCGAAACGAACGCTGCTGGTATCGCTGGCGGCAGGACAAAGGGTGAGTTTGGATTCGAATGGACCGGCGCAGGAACTGCGACCCCATCGGTTCTGATCGCTCCGACGGTAACGGGTGAGAAATTTGGCCCTGGAGAGAGCCTTACGATTCCGGTCACGCTCGCTGTTTCACCTGAGTGGGATGGATCCGACCTCGAAGGTTGGGCTGAAATCTCGATGTTCGATGACGATGCAACCTCAGCTAACGGTGACTCGCTCCAAGCAGGTTCGGGTGCACGACTTATCGACAGAGACTCCACTCCAGATGCTGATCAGAGCAACGACGTACAACCTGCGGGCTACGGAGAACCTGGCGATGACGTCATCACGAACGACGCCGGAGACGAAGACGATCACGATGTGGCTGGCCTTCCGGTCTACGACATCTCGTTGATCAACGATCTGGCACCAGGTCAAGACTACGTAGTTGACCCTACTGCTGAAGTTCTTGAGGCGACCTTCGTGGTAACCGTAAAGAATCAGGGCAACCATCCAGTGGCTAATGTTGGGGTGACCCAGCACGTTCCCGAGGATACGGTGCTCGATGAAGCCCAGACCGACGAGGCCAACGCTGAAGTTGCTGGACTTGTACGCAGCGGCGCAGTCTTCGAACTCACCGAAGTTCTCGAGCCTGGAGACACTGTGGACATTGCGGTCGTGCTTACGATCGTTGACCCAGCGGTTGGTGTGTACATGAGCGAGGCCGAAGTTTCGGCTGCGTTCGATGTTGACGGCAACGCCGTCTCCGACATCGACTCTGCGGTGGATGCAGTTCTCGGCAACGATCTTCTCGAGGCGGTTACTTCGCCTGGAGATCCGGTCGAGGCAAACTCCCACGACGACATCGACTATGACCGCACCGACACAGGAGCTCCAGTAGCGACGCTTCTCGACGATGATGATCACGGTAAGGAACAAGTTGTTCTTGGCTTCGATCAAGCAGTCGAGCTCACCTTTGCTGAGAAGGCGACCAGCTATCCGTTGGCTCCCGGTTCTGATGTCGAGTTTGAGATCGTCGTCACCAACGAGGGAAGCGCCATCGAGCGAATCTCGGTCGTTGACTATGTCGATGAAGAGCTGTGGGAAAAGTTCGACCTGTCGATCAACCAACCTGGTCTGACCGGTGGCGATTTGAGCCTTCCATATGCTTGGACAGAGGACGTTGCTGGGCCGGTCGTGAGCGTTGAAGGCACGATCGAACTTGGTGAGACAATCACCATTCCGGTCACGCTGACGATTCGCGACGACTACGCAACGCTGGCGGGCGAGTTGGTACATACTGTCGAGATCGCGTCTTTCGATGACGATCTCAACGATGCCAACGAAGCTCCGAGCGATGTCGATTCAACTCCAGACACGATCAACGCTGATCCCGTGACCGAGGACGACCACGACGTTGCCAAGGTTGCACTCTTGGACTTGGCACTTCGCGAAGTCCTCGCCGTTGATACGGTGCTGCCAGTGCAGCCCGCTGCAGACGTGACCTTTGAAATAGAGGTCTTCAACCAGGGTGGTGTCGCTGCGTCCAACATCGAGGT
>CAZHUR010000111.1:0-7508 GCA_964535395.1 uncultured Acidimicrobiales bacterium | reverse complement strand
CCAGTAGACCGACTCGAGGTAATTATTGGCGCCTACGCCCAAAAGCGCTACATCTCAGACCGAGGCAAGACCCTCACCGAAACGGTCGCTAACTGGGAGAAGTACCTACCGAACCAGGTCGTGCTCCCCCACCCGTCGCCTCGGAACCAGCACTGGCTGAAGAAGAACCCTTGGTTCGAAACCGACACGCTGCCCGCGGTTCAACGCCGAGTCGCGGAATTTCTCGACCAACTGCAGCCCTGAACTGTCTCTCGTGGGGACAGGCCCCAAATGGGGGGTTTGGGGACAGGCCCCGGATCGGTTGTCATAGGGCCTGGGTATGTTCTTGTTTACGAGCTTCCCCCTCTCACGTACTACAAGAAAGAAGTACACGATGAACATCGTCGTGTTGCAGGGAACGTTGTCGAGCGAGCCGATCGAGCGGACGCTTCCATCGGGAACGACTATCGCGGATTGGAAAGTCACCACCGAGGTCGACGGCAAGAACGTGTCAGTGCCCGTTCAGTGGACCGAACCAAACCGGTCCGTCCAGCAGTTCGGAAAAGGAGACAGCGTTGTTGTGGTGGGTTCGATCCGCCAACGTTTCTTCCAGGCAAAGGGAATGCTCGCAAGTCGCACCGAGGTCGTTGGCAAACAGGTCACCAAACCCACCCAAAAAGTCCCTACCGCGAAGATGCTCACCGCGACACGCGAAACCATCGGGCCGCTGTAACCAAGCGTCAGGCGTTGAACTCGGCTTCGTAGTCGGCGTACATGTAGTGCAGCTCCTTCAGGTCAACAGCTGAGCGCTCCACGAGGTCGATGACTTGGCCTTCCTCAGAGAAGGGTGGCGGATACAACGCAAGCCCTTGGTCGAGTGGAAGTGCCGCGACCTCTTCCTCCCAGCCGTTCCAGCGAAGGGTCGAGTAGAAATCGACCGTCGCACCTTCGAGAAACGAGAAAACAAAGTCGCTGTATCCAAGACCGAGTGGTGTCCATTCGAGCACGTCAGGACCCCAGTAGTTGACCTCCCCTGGCGAACCCCAGAGGGCTCCTACGTTGAGGGCAAACTGCCCACCGACCACGTCGTGTCCGACGGTCAAGAGTCCGGCACCCTCGTCTGCTACTGCGCGCACCTGCTCGTGTCCCCCACCGTTCAAACGAACCCAACCGTGGTCGATCAACAAGCCACCGCTGCTGTGCACAATCGAACCGAGCGTCGACCCGGTTGTCATCTGCAGCGCCTCGAGAACCGGATCGGTCGAAGCATTGCTAGGCAACACCGCCGACGGCACCGCCGCGCCAGAAACCAGTTCGTTGATGTGCTCCCACAGCTGACCGCCGGGAGCAATGAGCTCGCTAAGGGATTTCACTTCCGAAGTATGGATGGCCCAAAGCCGTTCGACGGGCACCTTGCATAGTTTTGTCTACTGAGCACTGCCCAACCGGGAGGGAAAGCATCGTCGACGTGGTTTGATGAGAGCTGATGTCGAACCGTTTTACAGCGCTGTCGAAACCGGATTTTCGAACGCTGTGGGTCGGCAGCGTCTTCACGTTCATGGGCGTGCAGATGCAGTTCTTTTTGCGCGGAATCCTCGCGTGGGACCTCACAGGCCGTAGTGATGCACTCGGCTTTGTCTTCTTCATATTCGGCATCGCTCTTCTCGTCGCCACTCCCCTCGGTGGGGTTGCGAGCGATCGGCTGCCAAAGCGCATGGTGATGCTCATCAGCCAGTTGGGAATCGTGCTCACCGCGGCCGGAATGGCAGCTGCTGTTCTCACCGATGTGGTCGAGTTCTGGATGCTTCTTGTGTCCGCCGCGATTCAGGGGATTGCGTTCGGGTTCTTTGGCCCAGCTCGAGTTGCTATGGCGAGCGAACTCGTCGGCAGGGAGAACCTCGGCAACGCAATCAGCTTGCAGTCACTAGCGATGAACGGAACCAGAGTTTTTGCTCCCAGCATCGCCGGCGCCCTCGCTGGATGGTCGCTCTTTGGTATCGGCCCCACCTATGTGGTCGCGGCCGCATTTGCGGTTCTGAGTTGGATCACCACCTTGCGACTGCCCAACCCTCCGGCCGTACTGAGCGGTCAAGCTCGACCGTTTGCCGATATTGCCGACGGCGTTCGCTACGTGAAAAACAACCCTCCCATTCGCAACATCGTGCTCGCCACCTTCGCCGTGCTGATGTTTGCCTTCAGCTACGTGAGCTTCATCCCGGCCCTCGTCGAAGGCGAGTTCGGTCTCGAGGACCAACACGTGGGCATCTTCACTTCGTCGAGTTCGGTGGGCGCTCTCATCGCTGGCGTGTGGGTCGCTGGATTAGCAGACTCGCCTCGCGCTCAATCGATCATGACGATTGCGGGTGTGTTCTTCGGGGTGATGGTCATCGGGCTCGGCGTCGCGCCGGTGTTTTTGGTCTCCGTTGTGATCGCCGTTCTCGCTGGTGCGGGCACCACAACTTTTCAAACGCTCTCAAATACGTTGGCGCTACAGCAAGCGTCGTCTCAGTTTCAAGGTCGAGTGCAGTCGATCATGCAGCTGGGCTTTGCAGGCTTTGGCCTCACGGCGCTGCCCCTCGGAGTGCTCGCCGAACAGATCGGTCTCCGCAGCACGCTGGTCGTCATGGGATCGATCGCTGCGGTGGCAGTCGCTTTGTATGGGATGACATCATCGCCCCCGGTCGCGCACGACAAACTAGTCACCGAGTAAACCCATACACTGGCGAAGTGGATCGCTCTAAACAGTTCCCCATCGGCGCAGCGATCACCATCGACGAGTTGACCGACTCGCCATACGACGCCATTGCTCGAATGCGCGAAACCGAGCCTGTCTCGTGGGTGCCGGCTCTCAATGCCTGGTGGGTGACTCGGCGAGACCTCGCGCTGGAAGCGATGACCGACGCCGAGACGTTTACCGTCGACGACGACCGGTTCACAACCGCTCGGATTCTCGGCACCTCGATGCTCAACCTCGATGGTCCCGAACACGAGCGCCACCGCTCGGCGTTCGCTGCACCCTTCCGACCAAAGTTCGTGCGTGAAGAGCTCGAATCCCGTATCGCTGCAAGTGCCAAACGTTTGTGGGACGAGACCATCGACGGTAATCGAGAGATTCGAACTGGCATTGCCGGTCCGCTCGCCGTGGAGACGATCCTCGACCTCATGGGCCTCGACGATGTGGAGCCGCGCGAGGTACTCAGTTGGTACTCGGCCTTTGGCCAAGCCATCACCGCTCTGACCGTCGGCAACAAGCTTCCGGGGGAAGTCGACAAGACGCTGAGCCGGCTGAAGTCATATGTCGAGGTTGCGATGTCGGCCGGTGACGCGGGTGTGATTACCAACCTCACCTCCGATGGCGTGTTGCATCAAGACGAAATTCCCGCAGCGGTCGCCGTCGTGCTGTTTGGAGCGATCGAAACCTCCGAAGCCATGACCACCAGCGCATTCTGGCATCTACTCACCCACCCAGAAATCTTCGAACGCCTCCGCAGCGACCGCTCCGCCATCGCCAACGCCGTCAACGAATCGCTCCGGCTCGAACCGGCTGCCACTTGGGTGGACCGCTACACGACAAGAGACGTCGAACTCGGCAACGTCACAATTCCGGCGGGCGACCTCGTATCGATCTCGCTGACCGCAGCAAACAGAGACCCAGATGTGTTCCCCGAGCCCGACGCGTTCGACATCGACCGGCCAAACCTGGCCCAGCACGTCACCTTTGTGAAAGGTCCACATGCATGCCTTGGCCTACACGTGGCACGCGCTGAAACTCAGGCAGCGATCGAGGCCGCGCTGAATTGGGAAGTCGATGCGGGCCAGCGAATCTACCTCGACCAAGAAAAGACCGTAGCGCCCGAGGGCTTGATCTTTCGCAAGCCCGACCGTGTCACAGTCGGGCTTGCGAAAGTCAACTAAAGAGTCCGAAAAAGCCGTGAATTCTTAAGACGGAGCAAGAACACACGCTCGTTGCTTAAGGAGGCGCAAGAACCTTCCCCACGCCATCCCCCCGTCGTTACAGTGCCCCTCGCAGGCCAGTTAAGGGGGAAGAGTACGTTGAAGAACTCCACGAGGAATCCCGTTCTTGGTCGACTCGCCACGGTGGTGGCCCTGGTCGTCTTGTTGGCGAGCTGCAGCGGCGGTTCCGGTGATGATGGAGTTCTCGGCGAAGCAGCAACGAGCTCCTTCGAGGCTGATAGTCCAACCACGGTCGAGGAACTGGGCGGCGCTGCTGCTGGAACTATCGAATCCACGGTGACCGCCCATCCGACCAACACGCTTCTTGCCACGGTTGAGGTGATGAGCTCCGCTGATGTCCCGATCCAGCTGGTGATCGAGGCCGATGGCATCGCCTCCCGGACGATGGTGTCGAAGACTGGCACCACACATAACTTCGAGGTCAGCGGCCTTCGAGCAGAGACGACCTATCGGTTCACGGCATACTCCTCTGCCGAGTCCTCCGCCGAGCCGGTCGAGTTCACGACCGGTGCCCTCCCCTCCACCGCACCCACGGTGGAAATCACCCAGCCAGCGGCAAACCTCGACTCCGATGGCATCACCTTCGTTGGCTTACGAGATCTCGAAAACGGCGAGGGCCCGGCTTACTACGGCTTCGACGGCGAAGGGCACATCGTGTGGTACCTGGACAGCGATCAGCGTCTCGGTGGTGATCCGTACATCCGCCACGTGGGTGACGGTGAGATCATTGCGATGTTCAACGGCCTGATCCAACAACTCTCGCTTAGCGGTGAGGTACTTTCCGAGTTCGACGTTTCTCGCGTTGACGGCTGGCATCACGACGTGCGCCTGCTCGAAGACGGTGGACTGCTGTTACTCACTCGCGAGACTCGAACCATCGATGGCGAGGAAGTTCTCGGCGACGTGATCACCGAACTCGACGCCGACGGGATCAACGTGTGGGAATGGTCGACGTTCGATCACCTCGACACCACTCGGTTTCCGAGCGAACTGTCGACGAGCCAAGCGCGAGCGAGCGGGCTGGACTGGACCCACGCAAACGCCTTGTGGGCGAGCGAGGAGAGCGCAGAGATTTTGATCTCGCTCCGAAACCAAGGCTGGGTCGTAAGCGTGAACTGGTCGTCGGGTGCGATCAACTGGATCGCGGGCGACGAGGTAGGAACCGCTGAAGACTTCGACGCCACCTTCCTCGACCTCGAGTCTGGAACCTGGACCAGCGGCCAGCACGCGCCGATGTTCACCGATGCCGGCGAACTCCTCGTGTACGACAACCGCAACGAGACTGGCGGGGAGACCGATCAGAGCAGGGCCGTTGTGTACGCGATCGATGCCGAAGCGGGAACGGCGAACCAGGTGTTCGAAGCACTCGCCGGCAAGTACACGAGTTCTTTAGGTGATGTAGACGAGTTGGCCAATGGCAACATCCTCATCAACGCCGGTGGTAGTGGCAACCGCAATCGCGATGCAATGATTACCGAGGTGAACCGCTCGGGAGGAGTCGTGTGGCAAGCGACGCTCCCAAACAGGAACTTGTATCGGACCGAGAGGGTCACCTGGGCCGAGATGAGTTCACCAACGACAGAAACGATCAGGAGCGAAACAACTGAAGATTCAGCGGCCGATGCCACCGACATCACCAACGTGACACTCACCGCCACCGACGCAAGCTGCGCGGCCTACGCCGGCGATTACTCGTCCGACATCACCGACGTCAGTCGTGACCTTCCCTTCGAGGGGAGCGTGACCCTCGGAGTAGACGGCGATGTGTGCATCCTCGAAACCAACTCGATCCCTAACCACGACGTGGGTGAAGCCAGTTCCTTCGCCAACGACATCGACGAGGTAACGGCGTCGTACCAACTTCCGATCAATCCCGAGATTGCCAGCGAGCCCACCGAAATCGGCTCAGATGCCGCGGCGGTAATCCTGCTGAACGGCGTGGTGTGGGAGTCGTTTCCAGCGGCGTGCTTCGACTTTGGCGAAGGCCTCCGACTCGGCCAAGAACGCATTGGCTGTCCGGGAAGCGTCGACCATCCGTGGCGCTACAACATTGGTTCACCGCTTAACGAGTTTGGTGTAGACGTCTACTTCGCTCATCCACAGGGAGACGGGTATTACCACTACCACAAGACGCCAATCGCTCTCTACGACACGGCGTGTGAGGGGGTTTCTGAGTCTCCGGTCATCGGATTTGCCAAGGACGGCTTCCCCGTCTTCGGGCCGTGTTTCAGCGACGAGAACGGCGTGATTCGAACCGCCGAGAGCGGTTACAACCTGCGCTCGGGTGAACGTCAAGACGTCGACGGATTCACGACTCCCTTCATTGTTGGTTCGGTGGCTTCGACCGAGTACGACGGCCAGTTCGTTGGCGACTTTGAGTACATCGAGGGTTCGGGCGACCTCGATGAGTGCAATGGCATGACCGTCGACGGCGTCTACGGCTACTACCTCACAGAGACCTACCCGTTCGTCGTCGCGTGCTATTCGGGCACACCGACGGCCGAAGCAGACTTCGGACGTACTCGGTAGGTCGGCGTTGCCTAATTCTTGGCGTTGGACTCGACCAGCGATGCTGCCAGGCCGGCGAGACGAAAGATTCGCTCAGGGCGATCGGCACTCTCGTCGATCCGGTTCCGCAGTTCGACGCCGATCACGATCGAGAAGACGAGGTCGGCAAGATCGCGTGCGGGGAGCAGCGCGCCGAAGGAAAGAGACTTTGCGACTTCTATGATCTGTTCTTCGACGAAGTCAACCCAGGGCCGTGTGGCCGAGTCGATACCGGCTCGAAGTTCTGGTGCGGCGGTGATTCCGCCCGTCAGCTCGGTGAGCAGCGACAAGTGTCCAGTCTCATCGTCTTCGGCATAGAGCTCCTGGATGCGAGTAACCATGTCGGGCAAACTTTTCACACCGGGCAAGGCGTCTTTGTAACGAGCAAGACGTTCCGCGCTGCTCTTGTGCAGCGCTTCGATGAGAAGCGTGTCGATGCCGCCAAAGTGATAGTAGATAGCGGCCTGATTGCAGTTTGCCCGCTGCCCAATCGCCCTGGCTGTCGTTCCTCGATAGCCGTCTTCAATGAGGCTGTCGATTGCAGCTGAGACGAGCTGGTTCTTGGTTTCTTCAGGGTCTGCGCCGCGTCCACGCCTTCGGGGCCCGGGAGTAGACGAGTCGGTACTGGACTTCTTTGCAGCCATCTCTCCATCTTATCAAAGCACTTTGTTGAAACAGATGTTGCAATTATGGAGTGGAGCTACTGATTGACGAACTCGGCGAACCCGGCCAACCACTCGGCCAGTTCGGTACGGGTTGCTTCATCGTGAAGCTCCGGCACCTCGTTGTACTTCTCGAAGTACGAGCCAATTCCGAACGACTCGTAGCGGCGAAAGTCCGCCAGCATGTTGTCGAAGATCGAATCGAAGTGTGCAAGCACTCGCGACCCGGCCTGACTCCCAGGCGTCGTGGCGCAGCCTGCCAATGGCTTTCCGTTGAGACTGCCTGGTTCACGGGACAGCCAGTCGATCACGTTCTTCAGCGACCCCGGCAATGACGCGTTGTAC
>CAZHUR010000110.1:2329-7541 GCA_964535395.1 uncultured Acidimicrobiales bacterium | reverse complement strand
CGATCAACTCGTCGTCGATCAACCAATAACCGGCCTGTCGATCGGATCGAATGCAAGCCCCGCCCTTCGCTCCGAACACGCTGTCACCATTGGTTTAAGCGACGCCCAAGCCGCGTGGTTCCTCACCAACGAAGATCCGTTCTTTGAGAACATGCGCCGCGCCATGACCGACATGGCCGCCGGCACCGACATGGCTCCGGGCATGTCGGGTAGTGAGATGGAGGCGCGATTCGCTGGTGCCCGCAGTGGTTTGTCCGACACGATGCAGTTTGGAGAGACTTACCAGGAGCTCGACCAAGAGCGGATTCGAGAGCTGTACCCCAGAAACGACCTGGGCGAGAGTTTCGGAACCGCAGCTGAATTGATTCGGGCCGATTCAGGTGTGCGAGTCATTCATCTCACCCACGGGGGCTTCGACACTCACAGCGGCCAACGCGGCACCCACGCCACCCTCATGGAACAGCTCGGTGACGCGATGGGAGTGTTCCTCTCCGACCTCGCAGAGACCGGCCATGACGACTCGACGTTGGTCTGCACCACCTCTGAGTTCGGGCGCCGAGTGACCCAGAACGGCAGCGGAACCGATCACGGCCAGGCCGGCATGGCAATGCTGACCGGACCGGTCGTCGCTGGCGTTCACGGAGAAGCACCGTCGCTCACCGACCTCGAGGATGGCAACCTCCGCACCACCGTCGACTTCGAGCAGTACTACGCCACGATCGCCGAACAGTGGTTTGGCATACCGTCCAGCGAGGTGCTCGACGACAACATCGCGCCCATCGATGGACTGATCGCTACCTAGCTTGGGTCTGTGGGTATCGGTCCGCCAGATACTTGAGGGGTGCTGCGTTCTTTGAGCGCTACTGCTGCAAACTATGTCATGGCCTCCAACGTCTCGATACGGGCGCGTCACAAGCTCCTTACCCTCGCGCTGTTGATCACACTCGTCGCAACGACGTGTGGAGCAGATCCCGCCGTCCGGGCACCAGAGGACGAACAACAAGCTGCAACGACCACGCCCACCACGGCATCGGCCGAAGCCGAGACCGAAGACGATTCTGAGGCCGCCGCTGAATCTGAAGCTGGAGCTGACGAGGCTTCCGAACAGGGCGAACAAACCGAGCCAACCCAAGATGCGGCCGAAGAGGGTGAACCAGGCCGGCCGCTCGTCACGGGCGTCATCGGCGGCGAGACGGTAGGCGATCCGTACTACCCAACCCTCGGAAACACCGGTTACGACGTTTCTCACTACGAACTGAACTTGCGAGTCGATATCGACGGAACCGATCAGCTCGTCGCCACGGCGGTCATCGACCTGACCGCCACCGAAGACCTCGCCGGGTTCTCTCTGGACCTGCAGGACGAGTTCAAAGTCGACCAGGTTCTGGTCGACGACGTTGCTGCCTCATTCGAGTTGGCCGACGACAAGCTGCGGATCTCAACCTCTACCCCACTCGCTGCGGGAACAGACCACGTGGTCGTCGTCGACTACTCCGGTGAGCCAATGACCATCGACTCTACGACCCGCATCGGCCTGATCGGCTGGTACGACACGCCCGACGTGAGCGTGTCTGTTGGCGAGCCCTTCGGTGCTCGAACCTGGTATCCGGTCAACGACCACCCGGTCGACAAGGCGACCTACACGTTCAACCTCGACACCGACGCCAACTTGACCGGCGTCGCCAACGGAACGCTCGAATCAGACGAGACCGCTGACGGCAGGCGGCTCACCACCTGGCAAATGACCGACCCAATGGCGTCGTATCTCGCGACGGTTTCTGTCGGCACCTACACGCTGGTCCAGTCCGACTCCGGAGCGGGCGTGGAGGTCTTTGACGCTGTTCCTACTCGACTCACCGACGTTTTCGTAGGTGACTTCGAACTCACCGACGAGATGTTGGTGACCTTCGTCGATCTCTTCGGCCCCTACCCGTTCGACGAATACGGCGTGCTCATTGCCGATACCGAACTCGGCTTCGCTCTCGAAACGCAAGGACGCTCTCTGTTCAGTAGTGCGTTCGTCGACGGGGACGGTTCGATCGAGCGCATCGTCGCCCACGAGCTCGCTCACCAATGGTTCGGCAACAACGTGAGCCCAGAGACATGGCAAGACATATGGTTGAACGAAGGTTTTGCCAGCTACGCAGAAGACCTGTGGATCGAGTTTGGCCGCAACGGCGACGCCAATGAACTCGAAGATCGACTCGTCGCCCGGGCGCAAAGCGCTTTGATCCCAGCGCCCGGAGACCCAGGAGCCGCAGGCCTGTTCGACCCGAGCGTCTACCGGCGGGGTGGTCTCACCCTCCATGCGCTGCGCCTCCAGATCGGCGATGACGATTTCTTCGAAATTCTCCAAGAGTGGAACGTGCGCTTTGGCGGAGGTGTTGCCTCGACGGCCGACTTCGTTGCTCTGAGTGAGGAGATCTCCGGCCAAAACCTCGACTCGTTCTTCACCGAGTGGCTCGGCGGCGGCCCACTTCCTCCCCTGGCGGGATAGTTCTCATCTTTAGGCGTAGTTTGAGCAGGTGAACCCGCAGCCTTACCGGTAGCGTTCGAGAAGATGATGATCAACGCTCGGGGCATCGAAGTCGACTTTGGTTCGGTCAAAGCCCTCGATGGCGTCGATCTCTCGGTAGCTGACGGAGAGGTCCGAGGGCTTCTCGGGCCAAACGGTGCGGGCAAGACCACATTGGTGAGCGTCCTGAGCACGTTGCTGATCCCAACCGCGGGCACCGCGACCATCGACGGTCTCGACG
The DNA here is from genome assembly GCA_964535395.1 of uncultured Acidimicrobiales bacterium. GTDB lineage: Bacteria > Actinomycetota > Acidimicrobiia > Acidimicrobiales > SHLQ01 > SHLQ01. Next base: position 4,785 of record CAZHUR010000110.1, on the reverse strand, counting down.
TGTGCACCCAACCCGACCAAGTTCGTAGCCGCATCGGCCTCGCTGGCCAGTACGCAGCGGTCGACAATCTGTTGACCGGACGTGAGAACCTCGAAATCGTCGGCCGGTTGTATCAACTGTCGAAGGCCGAAGCGAAGAAGCGCGCCGACGAAGCACTGGAACGACTTTCGCTGACCGACGCCGCCGACCGCTTGGTTCGTACCTACTCGGGTGGCATGCGCAGACGCCTCGACCTCGGGGCCAGCCTCGTGGGTCGCCCGAAGGTGCTCGTGCTCGATGAGCCCACGACCGGCCTCGACCCCCGCACCCGAATAGAGCTGTGGGAGTTCTTGCGCGAACTCGTCACCGAAGGCACGACCGTTCTGCTCACCACGCAATATCTCGAAGAGGCCGACGAACTCGCCGATGAGATTTCGGTCATTGAGGCGGGGCGCGTGATCGCCGAAGGAACCGCTGACGAACTGAAGCACAAGATGGGTGGCGACACCTTGGTCGCTACACCAGCAGACCGGGACTCACTCACAGCACTGTGCGAGATCATCGCATCGGTGACCGGAAACGAAGCCCGCATCTCCGAGGCAGGATCGGTGATGGCACCGGTCAGTAACAAAGTGACTTCGCTGGTTCGGGTCGCCGACGAACTGAACAAGGCCGGCATCGAACTCGCCGAGATCGCCGTGCAACGTCCATCGCTCGATGACGTCTTTCTGTCGCTTACCGGCGACACCCCCACACAAGAGGAGAGCTAACCAATGGCCGCAACCCTCAAAGCCGAAACGCTCAAGTCGGCTAGCAAACCAAATTTGTTGAAGGACGCTGCCACCATGACGCGGCGTAACTTGCTGCGCCTCGGCCGCACACCCCAGGTGATCGTTTTCTCGACGATTCAGCCGCTGATGTTTGTGTTTTTGTTCAACTTTGTGTTCGGCGGCTCGATCGACACCGGCATCACCTACATCAACTATTTGATCCCTGGAGTGTTGGTTCAGACATCACTTTTTGCTGGAAGCAACACCGCGATCGGCCTGGCTCAAGATCTTGAGTCGGGTGCCATCGACCGGTTCCGCTCACTTCCGATGCGCAGATCCGCGGTGCTGATCGGGCGCACGCTGGCCGACGGCGTTCGATCCCTCATCACCGTGGTGGTGATCATCATCGTCGGTTTCGTACTCGGCTTCAGGCCCGACGGCGGAATCCCAGCCTTGCTCTTCGGCATCCTCATCGGGCTGCTCTTTGCGCAAGCGTTTACGTGGGTGTTCACGTTTATGGCGCTCAAGGTAAAGGACGTCGAGGCTGTGCAGGCTGCTGCGTTCGTGCCGGTGTTTCCCTTGGTGTTTGCAGCATCGACGTTCGCTCCGGTTGAGAACATGCCCGAATGGCTTCAGGCGTTTGCCTCCCGACAGCCGGTGACGCTGACCGCGGACACGATGCGTGCCCTCTTTAACGGCACCGAGGTCGGTAGCTCTCTTTTCTGGGCCCTGGTGTGGACCTTTGGCATCTTCGCCGTAGCGTCAACACTCGCTATCCGAACCTTCGAAAAGAGCTGACACCCATGTGGGAAGACCAGTACAGCAGTCACGACGACTATCTCTACGGACGTGAACCCGCCCACGTGCTTCGAGAGAACCCGTGGGCTCGAGCCGGTGCTACCAACGCACTGCTCGTAGGCGATGGAGAGGGCCGCAACGCTGTGTATTTGGCCGAGTGTGGTTTCGAGGTGGCCTCATTCGACGTGGCACCTACAGCGGTTCAGCGGGCACGAGCGCTCGCTGTTTCAGAAGAGGTCAGCGTCGACGCGTACGTTTCAGACTGGAGTGACTGGGACTTTTCTCGCGAGTTCGATCTCGTCGCTGCGATCTTTGTGCAGTTCACCGCCGCTGCCGAGCAGCCCCAGCAGTTCGCCGACATTCAAAAGGCCACGCGGCCCGGTGGCCGCGTCATCCTTCACGGCTTTACGCCAGAGCAGGTCGGACGCGGCACGGGCGGTCCGCCGGTGCCCGAGCAGATGTACACCGAGGAACTGCTCGCCGATGCCTTTAAGGGTTGGAACATCCTGCGACTGGCAAGCTACGAGCGTGAGCAAGCCGCTGGCGTACGTCACGTGGGCAAGGCAGCCCTGATCGATCTGATCGCGGACAAGCCCGCCTAGGTTCTCTTCCACGACCGGCCGTCTATCACCTAACTTCGGCTCCAAAAATGCCGATTTGGTAACCAGACGAGGGACGGGGTCGGACCAGTTCCATCGGTTAACGAGTCGGCTATGCCGGGAGAAGTAAGCGGGTGGAAACGATGGCGAATTTCGGGCTTCGCGCAGAGCGATCTTTCAACGCGAGGCCTTTCGTTCTCGTCCTGGCAATCGCCTTCTTCATAAGCGCGTGCACCGTTGGATCAAACAACACAACCAGTTCGCAAGACGCGGGCAGTTCGCAAGACGCGGGCAGTTCGCAAGACGCGGG
>CAZHUR010000110.1:0-2229 GCA_964535395.1 uncultured Acidimicrobiales bacterium | reverse complement strand
AGTTCGCAAGACGCGGGCGCCGGGCAGGAATTCGAGCCGCTCGTGATCGAAGATCTCTGGAGCTCCACTGTTCCGCACTTCTCCGGCTTTGGGCTCCATGTGCTCCCGGATGGCCAGACCGCGATCCGAATAGCGCAAGACGAAAACGATTTCTCGACCGAACTCATTCAGTTCTCGCTCGATGGGTCCACTGAGGAGAGAGTGCTCGATGCCGACAGCTTCGAGGGCGCATCAGCCGATAGAGAACGGCTCTTGCTCTGGAACCGGAGCGAAACCGGGTTCGACTATTTCGTTGTCGATACCTCGACCCAAGACACCGTCATTGATTTGACCCGCCAGGGGGTTCTTCGCGCTTCACTCTCACCGTCGGGCGAGACGCTCGCCTATTTGGTCCGGTTAGACAACGGCCAGACTCAGCTGGCTACCGTCGACCTTTCAACTGGAGAAGAACTGCTGATCGGCGAGGCGATTGCTGCCACAGAGGTTCAGCCAGTTGCGTTCTTTTCCCAACTTGCAGATTCCCTCTCGTGGTCAGCGGACGGCGAGCACCTCGCGATCAGCAACGGCGAAGGCATCTGGAGGGCGAACTTGTCCGACCAAACTCTCGAGCCCGTCGAAACCGAGGTGGTGGGAGCCGTAGGCGGACCCGTGCTGTCACCTGACGGATCGCAGTTGCTCTTCACCGAATCACGGCTTGCAAGCGAAGTGGGCGTCGAATTCTTCACCCAAGAAGCAAACGGTCCCGAGCCCTACGCACGTGCACTCCACCTGCTCGACCTTTCCAGCGACGAATCAGGCCCCCGACAACTTCAGACATTCGCTGAAGTGGAGTACTTCCCGCTGTGGTCACCCGATGGCGGCGAGATCGTGCTGGGCACGATGGGGACCGGCGCCACCTTGCCGGTGTCGTTGGTCGAGATCGTGAACCCTCAAAACGGTGAGGCACAGCTCATCCCGTTCGGCAATGAACAGAGCGGACTCATTGGCTTCGGCATTCCATTGGTTCGAGCGACCGATGGTGCCGTGATGATCGTCGCTAACGTGGGCGAGACCTTTACGCTTCAAGCTGCATCGGGCGACTCCAGATTGATCTTGCGAGAGCTCCCATCTGTCAGGAACAATGACATCGAGCTGGTGATCTCTGGCGATGACCACTTCACCCTCGTCAACGAGGACAAACCAACTGGGCTGCGTGTCGATCTTGCGACCAACGACGAGATCGAAGTTGCTCTCGGCGACCTCGAACTCGTGGAGTTCGCCACGAACTTCGGCCTGTTCGATCTCGCTCGTCAACCTGAGTTGCTGCAGGCGAGCCACGAGGTTGCCAACACAGCGTTTCTCGACGTCGCCGCGCAGCTCAACTCGAGAGATCGGGTTGAATTCGTCCGCAATGGGGCTGCGTTGGTCAGCACTGCGGACCGACCTCGGCGCGTTTTCGACACTTCGACCGGTGAATCGGTCGAGTTCTTGGTCGGGGCCGAACTGTTCCCTGACTCCGATGACGAGTTGGGCCTTTGGGACGTTTCTAGCGACGGCTTGGCGCTCGTTAGTTCAAACGTCGATATCGCCGACGTGGGTGCAGGTGTGAGTGCCTCCGACCTTTCACTCGTTGCCGCCGACGGATCCCCCGTAGCCGCCTTGGTCGATACTGACGATGCCGTCGTCGTTGTCGAAGCCCATATGCAAGCCAATGGCAAGGTCGTCGCGGTTGTAACCAATGACGTGACCGAACTGACTGAAGGGGCCAACCCGACGATCGAACTGTGGACCTTCGAGCCCATCACATCACCAACGGATTCCGTCGACCCCGAATCGACGCAGCGAATCGAACTTATCTCTCCCGTCACCCAACTTGAGGTCGAGGGCGAGTTGCTCGCGACCAGGGAGTCGTTCGACACACCAATCACTCTCATCTCGGTCGACAGCGGTGACCTCTTGGCCGAGGTCGACGCTTTCGACATCTCGATCTCTCCCAACGGGGAGAGGGTCGCATGGTTGAGCATGGACGGGACGGTCGAGCTGCTCGATACCGCATCGGGTGCAACCGACTCGGTACCAATAATCGGCACTCCATTTTTCGCTCCTCAATGGGTTGGCGATAACACGGTTGTCATCAGGGCTGATTCGACGCTCGCTGTGCAGATCCCTGTCGCCCTGAGTTAGAACTTCTCCCCCACCCGCACACATCACCCCCACCGGCCCGGACAAACCGAGCGATGCGGAAAACCC
>CAZHUR010000109.1:0-7615 GCA_964535395.1 uncultured Acidimicrobiales bacterium | reverse complement strand
GTCCAGCGGGCCCGACCTAACGGTCAGACACCTCCAAGGTTCCAAAATCAGTATTAATCTGGACCACCTCCTTTCTCTCGGTATCTCTAGCCTACCTCATCTCCGACGGCTCCGATGTCAGAAAGATAGGTGAGAAAGGCGTCGACGATCACCGTGATGTGCAGCGAGTCGATCTCGCTCTGGTCTTCGAGGCCTCTTGATACGGCAAAATCGGCGGCTCCGATTTCGTCTGCGACAGCCCGGTCGGCCAGGACCCAGTCGCCGCCCATCTCCTCTCCGAAGTCGCTCACCATGCCCAGTTCATCGAACCATTCGAGTACCCAGGAGATGACCGTGTGGACGTCGTCGTGGCTTACGACTGCCGACACTTCAAACGGGATCGCCGCCGACACAACCTCTACGGCATCGTCGACCTCCAAGAGCGCCGGCGCCATCGTGCCTTCAAGCTCTACCGACACACGGCTGACTGCGAAGACGGCAATAAAGGTGACGAGTACTCCCCCACCAATAAGCGCAAGCCAAATCACCTAGGAAGCCTATCTAGCGCCATCCCCTTCAGGAAGCCCCACGCGTACCGCGCTGGCCGAGGCAACGTCGTGGTTACAAGCCAATCCTGGTCGCCAGGAGTTCTCGATGGTAGGTGGGGTCGCCGAAGAGAAGCTCGCTGCTCTTTGCACGCTTGAAGTACAGGTGCGCTGGGTGTTCCCATGTAAAGCCGATGCCACCGTGGATCTGGATGTTTTCGGCCGTGGCGTGGAAGTAGGCCTCAGAGCAGTAGCTCTTTGCGAGGCTGGCCATTGCTGGCAGCTCGTCGTTGTCTTCAGACGCGCACCAGGCCGCGTAGTACGCAGCGGACTTGGCTGACTCAACTTCGAGCAGCATGTCAGCGCACTTGTGTTTGATTGCTTGGAACGATCCAATCGGCCGTCCGAACTGGACGCGGTCCTTTGCGTACTGGACGGCCATGTCGAGCACGAACTGTGCTCCGCCAACCTGCTCTGCTGCCAAGCCAACCGATGCCCGGTCCAGAACGCGTTCGATGAGCGCCCAACCCTGACCATCTTCACCAACGAGGGTCGCAGGGGTGTTCGAGAGTGTGATCTTTGCTTGCTTGCGAGTTTGATCCATCGTGGCAAGCGGTGTGCGCTCAACACCGGCAGCATCACCATCGACAGCGAACACTGACACGCCCGCAGCGGTGCGTGCTGCGACAAGCAGTAGTCCGGCGGTGTGGCCGTCGAGCACGTAGTGCTTGGCCCCGTTGATCACCCAGCCTTCTCCATCGGCTGTTGCCTCGGCGGTGACGCCGGTTTCATCCCAGCGACCGTTCTCTTCGGTCAGTGCGAGGGTTGCGGTGAGCTCCCCGCTCGCGATCTTTGGAAGGTATTCGCTCTGCGCTGCCTCATCGTTGGACAGGAGCAGGGTTGACGTCGCGAGGACCGCGGTCGAAAAGAACGGGGCACAGAGGAGCGACCGACCCATCTCTTCGAGGACGATGATCAGCTCCACCCAACCAAAGCCTTGGCCACCGAACTCCTCGGGGATGACCAGACTCTGCAGTCCCAGCTGTTCGGCCATTTGTGACCACACAGCCTCGTCGTAGCCTGCCTCGGTTTCCATCAGTGCTCGGACCGTTGCCTCGTCGGACTTCTCTTCGAGAAATTGGCGTACGAACGAGCGGAGCTGGTCTTGTTCTTCGGTGAAGGCAAACTGCATACGGTCAACTTACCCGATGGTCACTTGTTCGTGCGACCCGTGCGGTATCGACGTTGGTTTTGCCGATCTTGATGGCGGTGGCGGAGTGAATCGTGGCGGCGGTGGCGGAGCCGAAGGAGTATGAAATGGTCGTCGTGGGCGCCGAATCGATGCAACGAGCTGGCCGAGTCCCCGTCGCAGCGAAGCACCTGTGTAGCGGGCTCCTTGAATCGGATGACGAAGCATCCACTTCGGATTCTTGAGCCCGCGGAACGGGTACACCATCTGTCCCGCCATCGTTGGTGGAACTTCCTCATCGACGCCGTAGATCGCTGGGCGGCGGTCGGGCGGCATAAACCACGTGCCGAACGCAATGTCCCAAAGCGGCAAGAAGACCGAATAGTTCGAGTTGATTGCATCTTGTTCGTTCGCGTGATGCCAATGGTGAAAGTCCGGAGTGATAATGATCCGCTGGAGAGGCTTCCAACGCCATCGGACGTTTGCATGCAGAAAGATGCCAGTGACGATCTGCAGGACCGTCAGAATGCTCGTTGTTTCCAAGCTGAACCCGGCAGCCAACATAAACGCAATTGGCGGGGCGATGATCAGCCCGTCGATCGGGTGGTTACGGAATGCCGAGATCCAGTCCATCGTCTCGATCGAATGATGGATCGAATGGAACCGCCACAAGAACGGAACCTCGTGACTCCACCGATGAACCCAATAGATCAGAGCGTCCATCAAGAAGAACCCAATAATGAGCTGCGCTGCTGACCCAAGTGGCGAGACCAGCGGTTCCAGGAGCATTCCCGGTAACCAAAATAGACTCACGATAGCCACCACGAAACCGGCAGCCAGCGTGGCCGCTGCCAGTACAGGTTGGCTGAGAGCATAGGCAAGGTCGAGGCCGATGAGCGGGCGACGAAGGTTCTGTTCGTGTCGAGGAAACAGCTTCTCGAATGGCACCACGAACAAGAACAGAAGCGGAATGATGAGTGGGCTGCCAAGGTCCATAAACAGAGAGATCACTATCAGGACAACAACGAAGCAGCGAGGGATGATTTGATGTCGGGTCATAGCTCGATTGTGAAGATCAACACCGGCTTTGACTATTGGGGATATCCCTAATGTCACCCTGACGCGACCCTGAGATGGGTGTTCGAACTCGGTTCGCATGCCGGTTGGCGGTGCCATAGCCTCAGCACATGACTGAAAAGAACATCGAACGCGTTCCCGTCGATCAATACCGAGTTGTCCCAGAGACGTTCGGCGGCATCTCCTCGATCGACTCCGATTCGAAGGGCGGCTACGACAAAGCGACCGCCAAACCGATCATGAAGGCCCTGAACTCCCGCATCGAAGAACTTCAAGAGACCCTCTACGCACACGGCAAAGAACGCCTCCTCGTCGTGCTCCAAGCCACCGACACCGGGGGCAAGGACGGCACGATCCGAGCGGTCTTCGACAAGACCAATCCTCAGGGCGTCCACGTTGCCTCGTTCAAGAAGCCAACGTCAGAGGAACTCGCTCACGACTACCTCTGGCGAATCCACAAGCACACCCCGGCCAAGGGCCACATCACCGTGTTCAACCGCAGTCACTACGAAGACGTTCTCGTTGTTCGGGTGCGCGAGCTCGTTGACGAGTCGGTCTGGAGAAGACGCTACGAACACATCCGCAACTTCGAGCAACTGCTTACCGACGAGGGCACAACCATCGTCAAGATCTATCTTCACATTTCCAAAGATGAACAGCGAGAGCGGCTACAAGCCCGCATCGACAATCCGGCAAAGCACTGGAAGTTCGAGATGGGAGACCTCGAAGAACGCAAGCTCTGGGATGACTACCAGGCGGCCTTTGGCGACATGCTGACCGAAACCTCGACCGCCGATGCCCCGTGGTACATCGTGCCAGCGAACCGCAAGTGGTACCGCAACATCGTGATCAGCCAGATCCTCGTAGATACCCTCGAACGCCTCGCCTCTGACGACTTCCCGCCCAACCCCGAACTTGAGGGTCTCGTCGTCGAATAGATTTGGATCTAGATGGCGAAGTGGGGTTCTGGGAGGCCTTGGACTCCGGGATCGAGTGCGAGTAGCACGCCCGCTTGCACACCCTTGCTTCGGTGCTCGTTTTCTGGGCCACCCTGAAGACTCGTCACGTAGAGCGTCGACAGGTCGGGTCCGCCAAATGCTGGCATTGTTGGCATCGACACCGGCAGGTCGATTCGTTGATCAACCGCACCATCGGGAGTGAATCTCGTGAGTGCCCATCCAGTGACCGAGGCAGACCACAGACAACCTTCTGCGTCGATACACGCGCCGTCGGGAAGCCCATAGATGTCGGGGTGTTCGGAGTAGTTGAAGAACACCGACTTGTTTGAGCGCCGACCCGTATCGATGTCGTAGTCCCATTGCCAGATCGTTGCGGTGAAGGTATCTGCCCAATACATCCGGTTTCGAGCGAGATCGAAGGCGACGCTGTTGGGAACGCCCACTTCTTCCTCGAGCATGTCTACCTGACCATCGGCGCTGATCGAATACAGATGACCCGTCGATAGCTGAGCGCCTGGATCGGGATGCATGGTCCCGACGATGAAACGGCCAGCGTGATCGCAGCGGCCGTCGTTGAGCCGGTTGCCGAGCGACGGGTCTTCTACGGTACAGAAGTGCTCAAGAGCGCCCGTTTCCCAGTCGAGCCAGTGAAGGTCGGCCTCCATCGCTACCAACAAGCGACCTGGAGTTTGTGTGAACACAAACGACCCGGGTCTTCCCGGTAGCTCTCGAGACGTCAGGTCTGCACTCTGCGGCTCGAGACGGTGAATTGCCTTGCCTTCGATGTCTTCGAAGTACAAGGCCTGCTCGCCGGGATGCCAGACCGGACATTCGCCTAATTGGGTTAGGACATCACCTACAACAGAGACCTCGACCATCACCTGAACCTAGCCGAGCTGGTTCGAACCCAGATTAAAACGACACAATCCGGGGCCGAGGCCCCGGATTGGTCACTTGTACTAGCCAGCTACCTAGCGCTGAACTCGCAGGCTCTGCGCGTGGTGGCTACTAGCCGCCGATGGTTGCGGTTCCGGTTGGGAAACCAGGACCTGCGCCAAGCTCACCTGCGTAACCAGGGGTTGCACCCTCTGGAATCTCAGCCGCGAGTGGCTTGAAGGCGAACGGAGCTGGGCTGTCGTCGATTTCAGGCTCGATCGAGATGACGATCGTTGAACCAGCAAGGTTGGTTGGGAACTCAAGACCCTCAGGAGCGTTGGTGATGAAGTCCTCGCCTGGGAATGGAGGACCATCAGCGTCAGCGCCGGAGAATACGCTTGACTCGTCAGCACCTTCTGGGGTGAGGAAGCGACCGGTCGACACGGCCTCGCCGTCGATGACAGCCCAACCTTCGTAGACCCATCCAACTGGAAGCTCAGGGAGGTCAAGGCCGGCGACTGGTCCGTCGTCGGTGATCTCGATGAACCAAACGCCTGAGTAGTCGTCAGCTTCGTCGGTGGTCGTAGGGGCGGTAATCACGAATCCGCCACCAGCGGTAGCGAAGTCATCTCCGAGTGCTGCTGGGTGAGCAGCACTGAGCTCAGCAACGCCGTCAACGATTTCGCCGCCAAGTGGCTTTGCGTCAGCTGGTGCTGGGTCATCGCCCTCAGCTGGCTCGATCGAGAGCACGAAGGCAGCTGCGTTGTCCAGGTCGCTCTGGGTTGCGGTCGACTCAGCGGTGTAGGTGCGCTCGCCGTCGATCTCGTCAATGGTGAAGCGACCGGTGCTTACAGGTGCCTCATCAACGATGATCCAACCCTCGTAAACGAATCCTTCACCGAGTGGCTCAAGACCAGAGAACTCAAGTGCGACCGGTGCCCCACCGAGGGACTCATCGCCGTCGTCGGCAACGACTTCTTCCTCGTCCTCCATGGCCTCTTCTTCATCCTCCATGGCCTCTTCTTCATCTTCCATGGCCTCTTCATCTTCCATGGCTTCGTCTTCGTCCTCCATGGCTTCGTCTTCATCTTCCATGGCTTCTTCTTCGTCGCCGTCAACTGCCTCTTCGACAGCTTCGGTTGCCTCGTCGGCCACTTCGCCAGCGGCGTCAGTGACGGTGTCGGCACCGCAAGCAGCAGCGACCAAAGCGGTCGATGCGAGCAGTGCGGCCATTCGCTTGCGGGAGTTTTGCTTCTTCATTGGGGGGTTCCTTTGGGGGATACCGCGTCGATGCGGGGTTTGTCTCGAGTACATGGAAGCCGGTCTGTGCCAAACGCGCTTCCGAAAGCGCGATCAGTTCAGATGCTGTTCAGGAACTCGGTGACTCGGGTCACCTGGATCTAACGGCAGGATCTTGTTGAGCTTTAGTCCATATGGCCCACGTCACAGCTAACGTCTTGTGATGAGTGAAAACCCCGTCGAACCGAATGAAACAGGAGTGTCCCAACCGACTGGAGAGACGGATCTCGCGTCGATGCTCGAATCGATCAGCGTCAGCGTCAGGCCAGAGCCATACGTCGTCATTTCGCTTCCCAGAGAAAGAGAAATCCCCTCCATCGGACCCGAAATCGGCGCGGTTATTTCAGAAGACGAAGGCACGACGGTCATCAGCACCTTGAGCCGAGCAGCTCGAGAGGGATGGAATCACGACTTCGTCGCGTCATGGCTCACAATCGATGTACACAGCGCCCTCGAGGCCGTCGGGCTCACCGCCGCGTTTAGCCGGCAACTCGGCCGCGCTGGCATTGCCTGCAACGTAATTGCCGGGTTCTACCACGACCACATCTTGGTACCGGTCGACAAGACCGACGCCGCCGTAGAGGTAATCGAAGCCCTCTCGGGGAACTAGCTGCTAGACGGCGGGAAGCCGACCCTCGGCTACACCCAAGCGGGTATCTGCACGCTTCTTTGCCGCCATTGCCTCGACATCTGTTTCGTCAGCGCTCAGCGCCGCCTCGGCCTTTGCCATTGCAGCCTCGGCTCGAGCCACATCGATATCTTCCTTGCGCTCAGAAACGTCAGACAAGATCGTGACCTTGTTGTTCGCCATCTGCACAAAGCCTTGGTGAATCGCAAAGACCTCAGAGCCTTCGCTGCTGATTACCTTGGCTGCACTTACTTGGAGCACACCAATGAAGGGAACGTGACCCGGAAGAAACTCAAGGTCACCGCCCCCGACAGTGCGCACGAGGACCTTGTCGGCCTCACCTGAAAAGGTGATGCGTTCAGGAGATACCAACTCGACCTGCATTAGGCGTCGGCCTCAAGTTCAGCTGCCTTGCGGATAGCTTCGTCTGCCCCACCGACCATGTAGAAGGCCTGTTCTGGAAGGTGGTCAAGTTCGCCGGTAAGAAGAGCTTCAAACGAGTTGATGGTCTCTTCGAGCGAAGTGAACACGCCTGGCTGTCCGGTGAAGACCTCCGCCACGAACATTGGCTGAGAGAGGAACTTCTGTACCTTACGAGCACGGTCAACAGTGACTCGGTCTTCTTCGGTGAGCTCGTCAAGACCAAGAATCGCAATGATGTCCTGAAGCTCCTTGTAGCGCTGGAGAACTTCCTGCACTTGGCGAGCAATGTTGTAGTGGCGATCGCCAACAACCTCTGGCTGAAGAATGGTCGACGTTGATGCAAGCGGATCCACCGCTGGGTAGATGCCGAGAGCAGCAATGTCACGCGAAAGCTCGGTCGTGCCATCGAAGTGGGTGAACGAGGTGAACGGCGCCGGGTCGGTGTAGTCGTCAGCAGGCACATACACGGCCTGAAGCGAGGTAATCGACTTACCCTGCGTTGAGGTGATGCGCTCTTGGAGCGTGCCCATCTCGTCGGCGAGTGTTGGCTGGTAACCCACAGCTGAAGGCATACGGCCAAGAAGCGTCGATACCTCAGAGCCGGCCTGCACGAAGCGGAAGATGTTGTCGATGAACAACA
>CAZHUR010000108.1:0-7881 GCA_964535395.1 uncultured Acidimicrobiales bacterium | reverse complement strand
CGAGTGCTCGCAGGATGGCAGGAATCCAAGGAGCGTTTGGTCGAGGCTGGCGTCGAGATTTCGCCGGACATGACCGTCAAGGAGATCGTCTCGGTGTCGCGCAAGGAACTCGGTATTCACGCATCGTCTTCGCTCAGCGTGCTCGCACCACAGGTGACCAAGACTATTTATGCCGATCGAAAGCCGAGTCCGGCTACCGCGGACCTTGTGTGGCGCGAGGTCGACTCGTTCGATCGTCAACTTGGCGAGTCTCGCTCCCTTGGCCAAAACGTAAAGGCACGGGTCAACCCAAGGCCATTGCTCGAGAAAGTCTGATCTATTTTCCTAAGGCTTTCTTGTAGGCCGCCAAAACACGCTCGCGAGCGAAGGCGTGGTCGATCATTGGTTCAGGGTAGGTGTCACCGAGAATGACGCCGTTTGCTGCAAGGTCGAGGGGAGCGCACTCCCACGGGGCGTGAATCGACTTTGCATCGAGATCTTTCAGCTCGGGTACCCAGCGGCGGATGTAGCCGCCGCTCGCATCGAACTTTCGACTCTGTGTAACCGGGTTGAACACCCGGAAATACGGAGCTGCATCGGTTCCGGTGCCTGCAACCCATTGCCAGTTGCCGACGTTTTGAGACGGTTCGGCATCTAGCAGCAAACTCCGGAACCAGCGTTCGCCCTCTCTCCAGTCGATGAGCAGATTCTTCACCAAGAATGAGCCCGTGATCATGCGGACGCGATTGTGCATCCACCCGGTTTCTTTGAGTTGGCGCATGCCCGCGTCGACGATTGGATAGCCGGTTCGGCCTTGCTGCCAAGCGGTGAGGCCGTCGGGGTCATCGAGCCAGGCCACATTGTCGTACTCAGGCTTTACGGCGCTATTGACCATGTCGGGAGTCTGCAAGAGCATGTGCGCATACCAGTCTCGCCAGGCGAGCTGACGGATGAACGCTTCTCGGCCCGGGCTGGTGGTGCCCACCACATCGTAAATATGACGCGGGGAGATCGTGCCGAACCGCAAGTGCGCAGACAGCTGTGACGTTCCTTCAACGGCGGGTAGATCGCGGGTTTCTCGGTAGTCGTCGACCGACTCGAGCCAGGCCGATAGCGCTCGCTCGGCCCCAACAACCCCCGGTTCGATCGGTGGAGCGTCGTAGCTCGGAAGGTCGGCTTGGAGATTTCGGGGAATCGATCCAAACGCGGGCTGGCTCACCACATTGGGCGAATCTGGCCATGCGGTCTTGATCCAACGGTTGTAGAACGGAGTAAATACCTTCGAGAGCGTTCCGGCACCTGTGAGTACGGTGCCGGGCTCAGAAACCAGCGTTCCCCAAAAGGTCTTGGTCTCGCACGTGAGATGCTTGGCGATCGCGTTGTCACGAGCCCGACCGAACCCGCTGGCGGTTCGGTTAAATACCAAGACGCCGGCGTCGGTCTCGTCACAGATCTGAGGAACCAGTTGACGAGGGTTGCCAGCGGCGATCGACAGCGTTGCACCGAGCTCAGAAAGGTCCGAAGCGAGGCGGTCGACGTTCGCCAGGTAGAGGTTGCGTCGAAAATCGCCGACCGAGCGAAGTAGCGTCGTGTCGAGCACGACGAGAGGTATCACCGTACCGGCATATCCAGCAGCGCTAGCCCACGCTGGATTCATCTCCAGACGCAGATCGTTGCGAAACCACATGACCGCTGTCGAAGGCATTTCTGTACCTTAGGAGCGCCGGTGATGGAGTCTGTGCCTCAGCGGAGATACGATCAGCGCCGTGGCATTCGAAGTCGAAACACAGGTCTACAACGGGCCCTTTGATCTTCTCCTTCACCTCATCCTCGCTGAAGAGGTCGAGTTGTACGAGATTTCGCTGGCGACGATCGTCGACGCATACCTCGGCGAGCTCGAGAAGATGGAGTCACTCGACCTCGAAATCGCAACCGAGTTTCTCCTGATCGCGGCAACGCTGGTTGAACTCAAAGCACGACGACTCCTGCCCGACGATGACGAGTTTGACCTCGACGACGAACTGGCGTTGTTTGAAGAGCGCGACCTGTTGCTGTCGCGGTTGGTCGAATGCAAGACGTTTAAAGACGCATCCCGCGTGCTTCGTCAGTATCACGATGCCGGTCGCCGCACCTATCCGCGTGTTGCCGGGATGGAGGAAGAGTTTTTCGGGGTCGCCCCCGACATGCTCGAAGGTCTCGATGTCGTCGACCTGAGAGACGCATGCATTCGCGCTCTCACGCCAAAGCCTGAACCTATTCTCGACCTGTATCACGTCAGCGCCGTGACAGCGTCGGTCTCCGATGCTGTCGTCGAGTTCCTCGACGAACTGCCAGGTGCTGGGCCCGTGAGGTTCCGTGACCTCACGTCGGGTTTGGTCGACCGCCTCGAGGTCGTTGTTCGATTTCTCGCAGTACTCGAACTTTTTAAACAGGGTTTCATAGAGGTCAACCAAGCCGAGGCATTCGGAAACATCGAAGTCGAATGGATTGGCGGCGACCCCATGGAAGCTCGCGACGCACTCGCAATAGACAGATACGACGGATAAGTGAACTCACCAATAACTAGCCAAACGACCAACCCGGACACGACCACCGAAAATGACACCTCGGTCCTGCCAGCAGAACTCATTGCGGCGATCGAAGCTGTGCTGATGGTTGCCGAACGCCCAATCGAACCGCGCCTGCTTGCTCAACTCGTCGAGACGAGCATCGAAGCGGTCGAAGCAACGTGCGCGGCGCTCGACGAGCACTACCGTGCCGAAGGTCGAGGATTTATCCTCGCCAGAGTCGCGGGCGGGTATCGCTACCAGAGTCACCCCTCCCAGGCGGCCTACGTCGAACGGTTTGTACTCGAGGGCCAGACCACCCGACTCTCGGCCGCTGCGCTCGAAACGCTAGCGATCGTTGCCTACAAACAACCAATTTCGCGCGCTCAGGTCGCCTCCATCCGCGGTGTCTCGGTCGACGCTGTGATGCGAACACTGAATCAACGTGGCTACATCGCTGAGGTGTCTCGTGACTCGGGGCCAGGCCAAGCGGTGATGTACGGAACTACGTCACTCTTCTTGGAACGTTTGAACATCAACTCCATTCTCGATCTTCCAGAGCTCGGCGATTTCGTGCCGCCGCCCGATGTTGTCGAGGCCCTCGAACACGGGCTGCGTTTCGAAGATGCTCCACCTGAAGAGTTGGCCGAGGTCAGCGCGGACGAGGAGCCAGGAGGGGAGAGCTCGACAGAGGTGTTGATCGACTTGAGAGAATCTGCAACGTCTGGCGATGACTCCGAAGAGGAATGAGCCCTCAGCTTCAACGAGCTCAGAAAGTACTTGCTGCCGCCGGCGTTGCCAGCCGGCGTGTCTGTGAGGAGATGATCGAAGACGGCCGCATCTTGATTAACGGTGAGGTAGCGACGCTCGGCGACAAGGTCGACCCGTCGGTTGACGAACTCCGAGTCGATGGTGCTGTGGTGTCGGTAGACCCAACTCGTCGCACGGTCTTGTTGAATAAGCCGGTCGATGTGATCTCCACCGCATCGGACACCCACGAGCGCCAGACCGTGGTCGAACTCGTCGACGTGGAAGAGCGACTCTTCCCGATCGGCCGCCTCGACGCCGACAGCGAGGGCCTGATCCTGCTGACCAACGATGGCGGACTCACTCAGAGGCTCACCCACCCGTCCTTTGGCGTGGAAAAGGAATACTTGGTCAGCGTCGAGGGCTCTCCGAGCCGCGGCACGCTTCGAAAGCTCCGAGAGGGGATCGAACTCGAAGATGGCGTGACGTCACCCGCAAAGGTCTCTGAGCTTTCTCCAGGCTTGCTCCGCATCGTGATCCACGAAGGCCGCAATCGACAGGTCAGACGCATGTGCGCCGCGGTTGGCCACGACGTCACTCGGCTCGTTCGATCCCGAATTGGTGCCCTCAGCGATCCATCACTCAAACCCGGCCAGTGGCGCGATCTGACCGCTGCTGAAGTTCGTTCGCTCGAGGTGGACGTCGCCGACGCTTCTGGCCAATAGGCTCGGGCGCTATGGAAAGCAGTGGGAGCGGCTCTTCAATGACGGACAAGACAGCTGGGGTGATCGGCCTTGGACTGATCGGCGGCAGTGTAGCGATCGCGCTGCGCGAACTCGGCTATCACGTAGGCGGGGTCGATCACGATTCTGAAGCTGTCGAACGCGCTCTACGAGATGGGGTCATCGATTCGGCTGGCCTGCCCAGCAATGCAATTCTCACCGTGGTGGCGACCCCGGTCGATGCTGTTGTATCCGGAGTCGAACGAGCGCTTAAAGAGACCTCTGGCTGGGTGACCGACACCGGAAGTGTGAAAGGGCCGATTGCAGCTGCGATCTCCGATCCTCGATTCGTGCCCTCTCACCCAATGGCGGGCTCTGAGCAGAGCGGTCTCGATGGTGCCAGAGGCGAGCTCTTTCGAGGGGCTGCTTGGGTGATCTGCCCAACCGCGGTGACCGCCGACGAGTCCGTTGCGGCGATCCACGAGCTGGTTAAGGCCCTCGGAGCTGACCCACTCACCCTTACCCCTACAGCTCACGACCGGATGGTGGCGACGGTGTCTCATGTGCCTCATCTAGCTGCTGCGGCGTTGATGAATGTTGCGACCGCTCGATCGGATGAACATGTGGCCATGTTGCGTCTCGCGGCTGGCGGGTTTCGAGACATGACTCGAATCGCTGCGGGCTCGCCTGCGATCTGGCCTCCGATATGTGTGCAGAACGGTGCGGCTATCACCGACGCTCTCGACGATGTCATCTCTCGACTTCAAACATTGCGTACAGCGGTCGAAGAGGGCGACGTTGCCGAGCTTCAGGGTTCGCTCGAACGGGCGCGCGACGCCCGCGTCAGCCTGCCGTCCTCGGCACCGTCCCCTGTGGGTCTTGCGGAGGTTCGAGTGCGGATCAAAGACGAAAGTGGCCAGCTCGCAGCGATTACCGGTCTTGCCGCTGAGCTCGACGTGAACATCTACGACCTGGAGATTGCGCACAGCGCTGAAGGGCCGACCGGTGTCATCGTGATCCTCGTCAATGTCGACTCGGCCCAGGTTCTAAAGGATGGTCTGACCGCCAACGGATACCTGCCATCGATTCGAGCACTTTCATGACCGAGTCCCAGGCGATTGTAGTCGAACCAATCGTTGGAGCGCTCGACGCAGACCTCGTATTGCCAGGGTCGAAGAGCATCACGAACCGCGCCTTGATCACCGCCGCACTCGCACCAGGAGTGTCAACCCTGCGAGGTGTTGGACTCTCCAATGACACCCAGGCAATGATCGACGCTCTTTCCAAGCTCGGGGTCGAGTGCGAGATCGCCCAAGACCAGACGACCGTAACGGTCCGCGGTCTAGGCTCCGACCTGGTCGTTCCGAGCGAGCCGCTCGATGCCAACATGTCTGGCACGAGTGCGCGCTTTTTGCTGCCGGTTCTTGCACGTGTTGGATCGGGAACCCTTACAGCTCATCAACAGATGCGGGGACGCCCGATGGGGACCTTGGTCACTGCGCTGCGAGAGCTTGGTGCGGTCGTTAGCTCCGAGACCCTTCCCATCGTCGTCGAGAGTGGTGTAACCGGAAACAGCGTCGAGATTGACGCGACCGTCTCCAGCCAGTTCATCTCGGCGCTGTTGCTCACAGCGCCAACTTTTGACGAAGGGCTCAACCTCACGCTCGCCGGCGCGCTCGTGTCGACCCCCTACGTCGACATGACGATCGAGGTCATGCGCTCCTTTGGTGCGGTGGTGAACACCGCCGACAACGTCATCGTCGTAGAGCCGGGCGGTTACACGAGCACCGACTATGACGTCGAACCTGATGCATCCACCGCTACCTACCCGTTGGCTGCTGCGGCGATAGTTGGCGGTCGGGTCAGAGTTGTTGGCCTGGGCACGAATTCGTTGCAGGGCGACGCTGCGTTCGCATCGAGTGTGCTCTCGCCAATGGGTGCCGATGTGGTTCTCGGTGACGATTTCATCGAGGTGCGCGGCAGCGGCGTTCTCGACGCTGTCGACGTAGACCTCGGCACTATGAGTGACACGGCACCAACGTTCGCCGCTCTCGCCGCAAAAGCGGTCGGAACCTCGAGCGTGACAGGCATTGGATTCATACGCACGACCAAAGAGTCCGACCGTGTGCAGGGCTCTGTCGACGAGCTCAACCGAGTAGGTGTTCGGGCAACTATGGATGACGACGGGTTTACCGTGATCGGCGGGCCTCACCAGAATGAGCCCGTTGAGACCTACGAGGATCATCGGATGGCGATGGCGTTTGCACTTCTCGGTCTCCGGGGCGGGCCCGTGACGATTACCGACCCCGACTGTGTCGGCAAGACCTTCCCGGGTTTCTGGGACATGCTCGACACGCTGCGAAGCTCAGCTCGTCCCGTCGCTCGAGTGCTGGCTATCGATGGCCCTGCAGGCAGCGGCAAGTCCACGATCGCAAAGAACCTCTCGATGCGCCTTTCAATCCCGCACCTCGACACCGGAGCGATGTATCGAGCGGTCACAGCGGCCGTTATCGACTCTGGTGTAGACGTCGACGACGTAGAAGCTGTTGGCAGCGCAGCACGAAATGCCGACATCGTGATCGGCAAACGAACAGTGCTGGTCGACGGTGTCGACAAGACGACCCGCATTCGTGAGCCAGACGTGACTGCGCTCGTCTCTGTGGTCGCGGCGAATCCACAGGTGCGCACCGTCCTCGTCGATGCTCAACGGGCGTGGGCGAACGCCCGTGGCGCAGCGGTGATGGAAGGTCGAGACATCACGAGCGTGGTTTTTCCAGACTCGGCTACAAAGATCTATCTCGATGCGTCTGTCGCTGAACGAGCACGGCGTCGAGCTGACGAGATTGGCGAAACCGACCTCGTGCTAATGGAACAGAAGATCGTCGACCGCGACCACCTCGACATGACTCGCGAGACCGATCCGCTGATGATCGTCGATGATGCGGTTGTCATCGACTCAACCTCGATGACAACCGAACAGGTCATGGAGGAGATCATCGCAGTCTGGGAGCGTCAAGATGGGTGATGAGCGCGTGGGTGGCGAGGCTGAGCCTGCGCGGCCGCTGAACAAGAACCAGCAGCGCCTGTGGGGCCTGGCTCGGTTTGTGGTTTCCTCGGTCGCCAAGCTGTGGTTTCGTTATGAGGTCCACGGAGCGGAGAATCTCCCGCAGACCGGACCGTACATCGTGAGCCCGAACCATCGTTCCAATTTGGACACTCCGTTGCTTCCGGTGATTGCCTCGAGACCGCTTCGCTTCATGGGTAAGGACTCACTCTGGGAGGCAAGCCGCTTTGCTGCGTGGTTCCTCGACACGATGGGAGGCTTTCCGGTCTCTCGAGATTCTGCCGACCGGGCGGCCATGCGAATTGCCGAGCAGGTACTCGAAGGCGGCGAACCGCTTGTGATGTTCCCCGAGGGCACTCGCCGGAGCGGGCCGATCGTGGAAGTCGAGAACATGCATAGTGGCCCGAGTTTCGTCTCGGGTCGCCAACGCGTTCCCGTCGTGCCTGTAGGAATGGCCGGAACTGCCGAGGCAATGACGACCGGAAGCAAGATCGTGTATCCGCGCAAGGTCATCTTTGTGGTTGGTGAACCCCTCGACCCGCCGCGGCAGAACGAAAATGGTCGCGTTCCGCGCAGTGCCATTACAGAACACACCGAAGAACTACGTTTTCGAATCCAAGAAGAATTCGACCGGGCCCAGGCGCTGCTGAAAGGCTCTAGGCTCTCTTGAAGCGCTAGGGCGTCGTCTCCAAGAGTCGGAGAACTTCACTGGCGCCGAGTTGACGATCGTCGGTTGCGGGGCGTGGGCCAGGGGACGCTCCAACGCTGAGCGCCGCAGCGGCGTCGATCGCGTTCAGCAGATCGCGGAGCTTTCGAGGCGTCG
>CAZHUR010000107.1:0-7932 GCA_964535395.1 uncultured Acidimicrobiales bacterium | reverse complement strand
CGTCATCCTCGGTACGTCGGTCCATTTCTGGCTTTTCACCCAACTTCTCGCCGGAAACGCTCCGCTGTAGGACATTGTGACGAACGAACAGAGCGACCCAGATCGCACCGAACCAGAACCGCTCGATCCAGACGAGCTCCCGCTGGCCTACCGCCAGGGTTCAGCCATCGAAGGATTTCTACCGATCGCAGGATTTATCGTGGGCGAGCAGGTCGGTGGGCGATTCCTCGGCGAGGTCTGGGGCGACCGGATAGCGATCGTTGCCATGACCCTCGGAGCTGCCTGGTCGGTCATTCAGCGACAGCGACGCGGCCAGGCCATTGGCTGGTGGATCCCGTCGGTCTTTGTCTACTTCTTGGTCCGAGGTATCGCCGGTCTCATTTGGGGTGAGCAAGTGTTCCTCGCCTTCGGCATTGGGCTGAAGGTCTTCCTCGGTGTTGCAGCGTTGGTCTCGGTGCTGATCGGGAAGGCGGCAGCAGGGCTTCTCGCGCCCCTGGTGCTGCCCTTCGATGACGACACCAAGGCCCACCCGGTGTTCATCTCGACCATGCGAAACCTGACCCTGGCCTACGCGGTGTATCAACTCGTAACCGTCAGCTTTGAGATCTGGCTCCTCGGAGAAACGGACTCGGGCACAGCGTTCTTTATTCTTCGCACCATCGCCGGCACCGCCGCAGGGTTCGTTGGCTTTCTCGTGGCGCTCTTCTACACCGACCGTCGACTCCGCCGCATCCCGGGGTTCGGCGGTGTGATGGACATGTTCGAACAAATCGGTCTCGCGCTCGAAGAACGTGCCCGAGCCGACAAGAGCTAGCTAGCGACCGGTTAATTCTTCGAGCCAACGGTCGGCTTGGACGAGTCGGTTCTCAAGTTGTTGAACTGTGGCTTCGGTGATGCGGCCAATCCCGGAACGACGGTTCAGTTCACCGTTCACTGCGCGGTGTTCCCACCCGAGAATCTGAGCGATCGTGCGAACGCGATCACCATTTCGGTCACGTAGCTTCTGCTTGCTCGCGAATCGGCTGCGAAGATCCGATAGTGCCTCCGGTACCCCGACCTCGTCACTGGTCCGTCCGGCCAGCGGGGGAGGCGGCGGCAGGTCGAAGGGATGGCCAGCGAGATCCCCAGCGGTTGAACTGAAGGCTCCCTCGTCAGGATCGAGACCGTCGTTGCCCAGTGGGGCAGTTGCCTCAAGCGCCGTTGACGACAGCGCCGAGAAGAGTGACATCTGTTCTTCTCGCCCATCGAGTTCGACTCGATCGCGTGGTGCGGAGTCCTTGGCCCGCTTATCGATGCTGTGGCGCCGTTGTAGGGCAATGGTCGCGGCGTGGCCCCGAAGACGATGATCGTCGGGCACATAGAAGTACGCGGGTTGCGTGGTGAGCCCGGGCGTCCAACGGGCAATGCGGCCGACAGCTTGGCGAAAGAACAGCGCGGTTGTCGTCGTCGTGGCAAAGACAGCGACTCGCAGGCGAGGAACGTCGACACCTTCGGAGATCATTCGAACCGCCACGATCCACGGAGCGTCACCCGTCGAGAACTCGGCGATCTTCTCCGAAGCCTTGGGGTCATCACTCAAAATGACCTGAGGTGAATCGCCGGTGGTCGCCGTCATCTTGGCAGCGATCTCCCGAGCGTGTTCGTGGTCGATCGCTATGATCAGACCGCCAGCGTCTTGGTGAGTCTGGCGAATCTTCTCGAGCCGTTGATGGGCGGCGCTGAGGACCGATGGAAGCCAACCACCGTCACTATCGAGCGCGGTGCGCAGGCGTGCGCTCCAGTCCGATCGGTCGATCTCATCGCTGAAGGTGGCGTCTTTGATCGCGCCATTCGCATCCATCCACTCCATGTGTCCATCGAAACGCGGGAAGTAGACGGGTCGCACAACGCCGCCTTCGGTCAGGGCTTCCCCGTAGCCGTATTCATAGTCGGCGACCGCTTCACCATGGTCGCCAAAGGTGTAGCGAACAAATGGGATTGGGTTGTCATCACTGCGGAACGGGGTGCCGGACAGCAACAATCGAACCTCGGCTGTTTGGAACGCATGGAACACCCCATCACCCCACGAACGGTCGCTCGCTGCATGGTGAACCTCGTCGAGAACCACCACACCGGCTTCGCTATAGCGACGAAGGTGATGACGCGCCGAGGCGGCTTGGGCGTAGGTGACGATGATCCCGTGCATATCTGCGGACACTCCGTCGGCCGGATTCCACTCGGGATCTAGATGTAACCCAAATCGTGCAGCAGCATGGGCCCATTGGGCCTTTAGATGTGCCGTCGGAACCGTGACAACGAGCGGGCGGATTTGGCCGCCTAACTCAGCCCGGATAGCCGAAAGAGCAAAGGTGGTCTTGCCAGCGCCTGGGCAGGCGACTGCGAGAAAGTCGGTTTGAGGGCGGTCAGCGAACGCGATCAGTGCGTCGCGCTGCCAGCGCCGGAGGGTAACGGTGGTCGCCATGCGAGCGGCCCAAACTATCGGCTCCGGGGCCGCGCTCAACGGTAGGTTGTGCAGGTGTTATTTCACATCATCGACATCGCCGTCTGGACATTGGCAAAACGAGCTGGCGAGTACCGCCCAGATCGCTTTGAAGCAGAAGGATTCATCCACCTCTCCAAGAAGAGCCAGATCCTGCGACCAGCAAATCTGCTCTATCAGGGCCAGGAGAATCTTCAGCTACTGGTGATCGATCCGGACAAGGTCACCTCAGAGATCGTCTACGAGCCAGGCTCACACGGCGAGGAAGAACTGTTCCCACACTTGTACGGACCGCTCAACGTCGACGCGGTGGTCGGACTCGTTGCGTTTCCATGCGAGCCCGACGGTAGCTTCGGGCTTCCCGACGGGCTCCCAGATTGAGCTAGCTCGCTTGGGTTGGAGCGTCGCCGTCGACGTCTGAGGTGTCCTCGAGTTGACCAATGCTGATCTCGTTGAGTGCAGCGCTGATCGCAGATCGAGTCTGCTCAAGTTCTTGACGGGCGCGTGATTCAGCGTCCATGAGACCCTGCATCACAGAACGTGCCTGGTCCAGTACCGCATCGCTGGCCTTTTTCGCGTCAGCCTCGGCCTTTGCAACGATTTCGCCCCCACGCTTCTCGGCGTCGGCTTCGGCCTGTTTGATGATCTCGGTCGCACGATTCTGAGCGTCGGTCTCGGCCTGCGTTATCATCTCGGTAGATCGGGTTTGAGCGTCGGACTCGGCTTGAGCGACCATCTCGGTGGCCTGATTCTGGGTGTCTGAGAGGATGCCGGCGGCTCGACTCTTGGCCGACTCGAGTTCTTCGCCCGCCTGCTTGTGGGCAGCGTGTGTGTCGCTAACCGTCTGAGCGAGTTCGGCTTCGGTTTCCTTTTTGCGGCTCTCCGCGTGTTGCTCAGCAGCCTCTTTGGTTTCGCGTGCGTGCTTTTCGGCAGCGACACGAATCTCGCTGGCGGTGTCTTCGGTCCGCTTGATGAGTTCCTGAGCTGCTTGGTCGTGGGCGACCCGGTCAGCTTCAAGGTCGATCCGAACCTGTTCTACGAGCGCTTTTGCCTCAACTTCGGCGTCGCCTCGAATCTTGGTCGCGCTCTCTTGAGCGTGGCGGAGCATGATCGAAATCTCGGTTCCGACGCGGTCGAAGTCGTCCATCTGCGTGGACTTGTCGTCTGAGCCACCCGAGGTGTTATCACTCGTGGCCTCTTCGTCAGAGGGCTTTGTTTCGTTTTCGTCTGGGCTGGTCGCCATAACCGAAGGTACTCCTGAACGTTCTGTTCCTTTATAGATCGGTAGAAGGCATCCCTCTTTTAAGGACTCCTCTACCGAAATCCAGACTAGAACGTAGGCGTCTAGGGCCAGCGACCCGATTTTATGCGTCAGGTTCGAGCGGGGGAGCCAGGGAAATCGATGGGCCGTCGCCCATGATCTGGATCCACTGGCCCAAAAGTTCGCTGTTTGGAACCAATGTGACCCTATCGGGTCCGGTGATTTGAGTAGACGTCGAGCCAATCGCTGCGATGTCTCCTTCGATCTGACCGACTCGAATCGTGTCGCCAACTTTCAGTTCACGCCGGATGGCGCGTCCTGCAGCGACCTCTTCGGCAACCGATCGCCCGCCGAGCCCAGCCAGCATGGCAGCAGCTAGTGAAACGCCCCCCAGCAACGCTGCGACTGCGATCAGCACGATCGTGGTGTTCACACCGAGCTGGTTGGCAGCAATAACGAGCGCAAAGCCCATGATCACTGCCTTGACCGCCGCCGGAACCCGCTGTCGTAGCGCCGGGCTGACGTGGCCCAAACTGCGAGAGACGCCCATTTCGGCGAGATTGCTCACGATATTCGCGACGATCAGCACGATTACCGCTGAGATGACCTTGGGAAAGAATAGAGCCGTGTCCGACAACAGCTGATCTACCGCAGCGCTGTTGACAATTCCTAACGCGATCAGCAGCGACGCAATGAGAACGATCGAGAAGAACAGCGTGGCGATTGAACTGGCCGAGGAGCGAACTACTTCAGGGCGGCCTTCGCCGCTGGCGAGAGTGCGACCTACCGCCGCCGCGATCGACCCCAAGACGAAGCCGCCCGCAATGACTGCGAGCGCGATCAGGGGGTTCGTAGAGTCAGTTTGTGCGAGAACGCTATACACGTGTCGCCTCACCTCTGGGCTGTGCGCTGCGTTCTAGCTGCAGCTTCGTCTCCGAGAGCCTAGGGCGAAGTTGTTAAACCCACTAATCCTCGATGTTAAACCTGCTAACCCTCACTCTTCCTCAGTAGTGATCTTTGGTTCGATCACGATGCGGGAGGTCTCGACCGGCACGCCCAGCATCGAGCCGAACAACGTCATGTCATCACGTTCTTGAAGTCGCTCGGAGATACGAGCGCTAATGCGTTCGTGGAGGTCTTCAGGCGGTTGAAGTACTGCCATCAATGCAGGACGGAACTGCTCGCTCAACGGCGTGACGTTATCCAGGGGAATCTGCGCGGTGAGCTTTTCGAGGCGCGCTGCGCATCGGTTGCACGAGTTGATGTGTTCATCGTGTTCTTCGAGGTCGATATCGCCATCCAGCCAGGACGAAAGGAGCTTGTTGCTTGGGTGTTGAGCCATCACATTTTCCAATCTGAGAGAGCGGCTGCCAGAACTCGACGACCCCGCAGGAGTCGCGTTTTGACCGTAGGTAGAGGGACACCGACTAGTTCGGCGATCTCCTCGTAGGGCAGTCCTTCAATTTCTCGAAGGACGATGATCGATCTAGACAGCTCATCGAGCTGGTTTAGCGCTTCTTCAAACGCTTCGATCGATAGGTGTTGTACCGCCTCAGTTTCGGTACTGGACCGACTTTCTTTTTCAGGGAGGAGCGCCGGGTCTCGAAGCTCTTCTCTCCGACGCCGGAGCGTGGATATTGCTGTGTTGTGGGTAATTCGCAAAACCCACGAACGCATGGACGACTCACCTCGGAAGGTTGGAAGTGCTTTCCAAGCCTTGAGGATCGCGTCTTGTGCGACGTCTTCAGCCAACGCAGAATCACGGACGACCGAGAACGCAACCCGATAGACCGAGTCGAGGTGCTCGCGAACGAGCTCATCGAGCAGCTGCTCGGGTGTTGCATTGGTTTCGGTCGTTGCTGTCATGAGAGCGGACTCTCGTTAGCAGCGAATCTTTGAAGGGCCATGGTGTACTGACTCCATACGGACTCAGAAAGTCGCGTATTTGCGAAATAACTCTGCGGTAACACCCAATTTGGGGTCCTTGTTGAAAGTGTTTCGCCCAGTCGCGACTTTATCGGTTGCCGAGACGTCGGAACGACTACATGACTATTTGCTGTGGAGGCAAGAAATAAATGTTTTTAGATGACCTAATTGATTCACTATCGGAACTGGTGAACATATTCATCACGTTCATCCCTGCACTCGTCGGTGCTCTCCTCTTGCTTTTCGTTGGCAAGATCGTTTCTGGCTTTATCGCCAAGCTCGCTCACAAGCTGCTCAAGGCAGTGAAGTTTGATGCTCTCATCGACAAGAGTGGTCTCGGCGCAATGGTCGAGCGTGCGGGCTACCCAGACTCAGCACTGCTGATTGCAAAGATCGTTGGATGGGCAATCATGCTCGTCTTTGTTCAGCTTGCAGTTACCACACTGGGCATCGACTCGATCGAGGACCTTGTTAACCAACTCGTAGCGTGGATTCCAAACCTGATCATCGCAATCATCCTGATCGTGATCACCGGCGCAGCAGCCAACTTCGTTCGAGGCATCCTTGCCCCGACCATGGCAAACGTGACCGCAGGAGACACGCTCCTCAAGGTCATCGTCGCAGCCATCTGGGTACTCGGTGGCATGATGGCCATCGACCAGCTCGGCTTTGGTGCAGACATCATCGACCAGCTCTGGAACGCCCTCACGACCGGCCTCGCCGCAATCTTGGTAATCAAGTTCGGCATCGGCGGCATCTGGGCAGCACGTGACCGCTTCTGGCCACGGGTCTACGACGCAGTTGACGGCGGCGGCAGCAAGTCCGTCTAAGTAGCTCCGAGTTGCGGTTCCGCAGCTCCGCAACTCCGAAGTAAACACGACAAGAAAGAACCCCGGGTCCGAAAGGGCCCGGGGTTCTTTCTCTTTTCAACTACGTCCTTAGAGCTCGGTGATCAGGTGGAAGGCTTCGCCGTATTCGAAGTCGACGTTCGTGGCCATCTCACGCATTTGGTTCAGTTCTCGCTCTCGGAACCGTGCGGTTTCGCTCTCGGGGTCATCGGTGATCACCATCGTTGTTTCGAACTGGCTTTCGTGAGCGAGCAGTGCGTCGATCTTCGGGTCGGTAAAGCCGGTCACGTTCTCGATGTGATCAGGCTCTTCGCTCTCGAATAGGAGCAGCGCCTCAGGGCGGTGTCGTGGAAGGCCGATCTCAGGGAAGAAGAACGGATCTCGAGCAGCAACGATGCCCTCTACAGCAAGAAAACCAGCGTTGCGGTGATCGGGGTGAAGTCGCCACCGTTTCCACGGATCATGGCCAAAGACCACGTCGGGTTTCGTCTCGCGTATCACCCGAGCGACCTCGCGGCGCATATCGAGGTCGGCGGTCAATTCGCCGTCTACCGCGCCGAGGAAGGTGACGGTGCCGGTGGCACCGAGGCGTCGAGCGGCTTCGCGCTGTTCTTCCTGGCGGATGCCGACGAGCGCAACGGTGTCAGCGTTTTCATCCCAGGTTCCCTTCGATCCATCCGTGCACAAAAGGTGATGAACAATGCATCCCTGCGACGCCCACTTTGCCAGTGTCGCTCCGCATTCAAACTCGATGTCGTCGGGGTGAGCAGCGATCGCAAGTGCGCTCTTTGGTGTTGATAGATCAGTGGTCGGCGCCACGTGTGTCCTCCATTGGGTCTTGATCGATGAGTTCGAGGTGTTCGCTGAGAAGGTCTTCGGGGTCGTCGACATCCCAGCTGAGCTTCGGATCGTCGAGGACGTGAGGTTCGATGCCGAGGCTGCGGGCGACTGCCACATGAGCATCGAAGGACTCCGGACCATAGGCGAACGAGAAGTCGAGTGCGGTCGGTATCGAAAGAACGTTGGTGCCCTCGCGCCTTCGATCCGGAGCGATCACGATGTCATCACCAGTACACATGACGCGGAGGTCATCGACGAGAGGCAGATCACCGTGGGCGATGATCACGCGGTCATAGCCGTTGGCCGCGAGATGGTCGCGTCCCACACTCACCGCAATGTTCAGGCCCGACTCGGCTGGCCTCAACGCCGAGGCCCCGAGGTTCTGGGCCCACGCTTTGACGTCTTCGTCGTCGTATACGACGAGCACATCGAGGTCGTGGGCAGCCTCGACCACGTTGCGGGCCATCTGCTCGATGAGGCGGTTCCGATGTTCGCTGCTCACCTCGTCAGCGAGCCGTGCCTTGCCGTTTCGCAGTGACCGAAGCGGCACCAACACAGCTGTTGGACCAGTGTCACGA
>CAZHUR010000106.1:0-7951 GCA_964535395.1 uncultured Acidimicrobiales bacterium | reverse complement strand
GTCGTAGATGCTCTTGGGAAATGGGTTTGGCTTCTGGAAGACCATGCCGATGCGACGGCGAACCTCGACGGGGTCGACACGCTCGTCGTACAGATCGACTCCCTGATACATGAGCTCGCCTTCGACCCTTGCGGTCGGGATGAGATCGTTCATGCGGTTAAACGACCGCAGGACGGTCGACTTACCACAACCTGACGGGCCGATGAGCGCCGTGATCTCGTTGCGCTTGATGCGCATGTCGACATTTCGAACTGCTCGGAAACTTCCGTAGAAGACGCTGAGGTCGCTGGCCCGAAAGACCAGGTCCTCGTCGGCAATCTCCATCGGAACAGATTCATTTTCTGCGTCGACTGGGTGGTGGACTTCGACGTCCGGAAGTTCGGTCGTCGTTTCTTCAGCGCTCACAAGCTGACCTTTCAGCGTTCTTTTGGAGGAAGTACGTAGTCCCACCATGGCTTATCCTCGCTTCTTTTCAAAGTAATTGCGCAATGTCACCGCTACGGAGTTCATCATGACCACCAATGCGAGCAGTACAACGATTGCCGCACCGGCGGCTGCTGCGAAACCTGAGTCTCGGCCAGATTCTTGAACCCAGCCAACAATGACGATCGGCATGGCGGTGAATCGGTCGGTCAGTTGATCGAGCGAAACCACCGATCCACCTCGCGGGGCGAGGCGACCAGTGATCGCTCCAACGAGGATGAGCGGAGCGGCCTCACCAACCGCACGAGAAAGTGAAAGCAGCGAACCGGTCAAGATACCGGGCGCAGCGAACGGCATGATCTGGGTGCGGATGACGTCCCACTTGGTTGCGCCGACGCCGTAGGCGCCTTGTCGCAAGCTCGATGGCACTGCGCGGATTGCCTCAGCCGAGGTGATGACAACGATTGGAAGCACGAGGATGGCGAGTGTGATCCCGCCCGCGTACAGCGTGCTGTTGCCGTCGTTGGTTTGGACGAAGAGGAACAGCCCAAGCAGGCCGTACACAACCGATGGCACGCCAGCGAGGTTGCGAATTGCGATGTCGATGGCCGAGGTGAGGAAGTTCTTCGGTGCATACTCCTCGAGGTAGATCGCCGCGGCGATGCCGATTGGGAATGACAGCACGGTCACAAACACCGCAATCCAAAGCGAGCCGAGCAGGCCTTGTGAGATACCGAGCGAATCAGAATTGGACTGACTACGCAGCGTGCCGCCAAGGAAATCGGGAAGGCGTGTGCTGAGTATCGACCAGCCGTCGACAAACACATCGACGATGAGCACGATGAGGATCAGGATGCTGACGCCGAGCGCTGAGAGCATCAGCGACCGAAAGCTCGTTCCTTTGAGGTCTCGGCCTCGCTTGAAGATCTCGTCTTCGACACGGCTTGCTGCCTTGCTAGCGCCGCCGATTGTGGTCAATGCCATCGTGATCCCCTAGTACTGCTCGCGGACACGGTTAACGAACCGGCCGGCGGCGATGTTGAGTGCGAGTGTGAGAACGAACAGAACAAGACCGACGAAGTAGAGGCTCTGGAAGGTGAGCCCCTCTCCGACGACGTTGTCTGTGCCAGTTGCGAGCGAGGCCATTCCTGCGGTCATGGTGAGGCCCCCATCGAAAGGTGAGCTGGTGAACAACGCTGCGTCTGCTGCGCCGCCGGCCATGAACACGACCATCGTTTCGCCGAGGGCTCGGCTGATGCCGATGATGAACGCCGCAACAATGCCAGAGACAGCCGCTGGAAGAACCACCTGGACGGTCGTTGTGAACTTGCGTGCTCCAAGGCCCGCAGATGCGGTTCGGAGCTCATCGGGAACTGACGCAAGAGCATCTTCAGATACCGAAGCTACGAGCGGGATCGTCAGGATTCCTACGCCGACCGCTGCTGCGGCGAGCTGTCCGCTGCGCTTGACCGAGAAGAAGTCGGTCGAGGCGGGGTCTGCAGAGCCAGCGACATCATTGACCCACCAGATCAGGACAAGTCCCAGTCCTACGAGCACGGTGAGGGTGGCGACCCGCTTGAGCTGGGTCGCGATCGGCGTATCGATGTCCCGCTTGACGAGCCGGCGCGCCCACCCGCCTACCAGCAGGACGTAGACCACGACCATGACAGCACCGATGACCCACCAGCCATTGCGGCCAAAGCGTTCGATCACCTGTGGGCTGATGAAGAACAGTGCAAAGAAGCCAAGTACGACCGACGGCACTCCGGCCAGCACCTCAAGCACTGGCTTGAGGAAGGCACGGGTGCGTCGGCTTGCGTACTCAGAGAGGTAAATGGCTGAGCCGAGCCCGAGAGGGCCGGCCACCAGCATCGCCACCACCGTCACGATGAGCGACGAGACGAGCAGCGTTGGCATGTCGTAGGTGCCGGTTCGAGGGAACCAACCGTTCTGACCCCAGGTTTGCGCCCACTCGATCTCGAGGGCGAACACCGCTGCTTCCCGAACGAGGCTGAGCACGATCAGTGCAGAGATTCCAATAGAGACAAGCGCTGCGGAGAAGAAGATCGACCGGATCAACTTCTCCTTGCGTGCTCGACTCTGCGGGCCGGCGAGCGATTCGATCGTAGGACGTTCACGCGTCGCCGCTCCTACGAGCGTTGGCGGGATGCTTATGTTTGCCATTTCCGTTTAGCCGTTCCAGGCAGCGCGGACTTCTGCCTTTGCGTCATCGCTTAGAGGCACGTAGCCGACACCCTCGACAGCGGTGTCGAGACCTTCCCCGACGTAGAAGTCAACGAACCCACTGAGCGCTTCGGACTCGGCGGCCCGTTCGTTGTTGACGTAGATGAAGAGGTTGCGGCTGATCGGGTACTCGTTCGAGGCGATCGTCTCTGAGGTTGGTGCAACGCATCCGTCGCCACCGTCGACCTCGAGGAGCTTGACGTCATTGTTAGCAAAGGCAAAGCCGACCCAACCGAGGCTTGTATCGGTGGACTGAATGCCCTGGAGAATCAGGTTGTCTTCGGCCGATGGGTTGTAGTCCGAGCGGGTGGTTGCTTCCTGGCCGCGTTCTTCGGCGGCGTCTTCGAGAACGATCTCGATGAAGCTGTCGAACGTGCCAGATTCGGCGCCAGGGCCAAAGATGTCGAGCGGTGCGTCTGGAAGGCCCTCGCCAAGGATGTCGTTTGCGCCTGCCCAGGTGTTGATGCCCTCGGACTCGGGACCGATGAGACCGTAGAGGTTCTCAAAGGTCACGCAGTCGACTGCGGTGTTTGCGGTGTTGGTCATAACAGCGATCCCGTCGATGCCGACGAGGAGCTCGGTGAAGGTGATGCCGTTCGCTTCGCAGGTTTCGATTTCTTGATCGCGAATCGGGCGGGAGGCATCGGAAATGTCGGTTTCGCCGTTGCAGAACTGCTGGAATCCGTCTCCGGTGCCGGGGCCGGTCACATCGACGAACACGTCTGGGGCGACCTCTTCGTAGAGTTCGGCGACCAGGATCGAGATTGGTTCGACGGTCGACGAGCCAGAGATGAAGATCTCTCCGGAGTCACTGCTAGTTTCACCATCACCTGAATCAGCCGTGCTGTTCTCATCTGATGAACCGCCACATGCCGCAGCGATAAAAGACAGTGCTGCAAGGAGTGCGAGCAGTCGGGTGAATGTTCTTCCCAGTTTCACAGGGGGTTCTCCTAGGTCTCAGGCGAACGTTTCGCCTTTTCGTACAGCCTTCAAGGTACGGACACCGATTTACGGCGAAGAACCGTAAAGGTGAACAGCAAATGAACGACTCGCGCACATTTGTCGGAGATCGTTGGCGCTTAATCAGCCAATGTCGCGTCGATGCGGCCGCTCTTGATGACTTCCTCGAAGAACGTTCGGTCTTGTTCGTACGTCAGACGGTCCAAAACCTTGTTCCAACGAACCCACGCAATGAGATCAACCTCGCCATTTGGCTCAAAGTCGCCCGACATTGCGGTCATCATCCAGTAACGAACTTCTTTGTTCCGCCCCTTGCCATCTTTGTAGTAGAGCGATGGCAGCGAAGGTTTGTGCAGCTTGCAGTCAAATCCTGTTTCTTCGAAGACTTCGCGATGAGCTGCGTGTTTGAACTTCTCGCCTGGATCGAGTTTGCCCTTGGGAAAACTCCAGTCGTCATAGTCAGGCCTGTGCACGAGCAGGACTTTGGGGCCCTTCTTTGCCGCGCGCACGACGATGCCTCCCGCGGCCTTGATTTCAGCATCTTTCTTCGATCCTCGACCCACGCTAATTTAATCGGCTGAAGTTGTTGACTTCTTACCGACTCGGCGGCGCTCTTGTGCCAATTTCTCGAACGATTCGTGCAGATCTGGAAGGTCGCTGTCGCCGGCACGCACCCAGCCGCCATCGGGGTCTTGGTACCAACTCTGAGAATTGGGTGCGAGTTCCATCGCCAAACTCTCCAGCACCTGCTTGGCAACCGAAGGGTCGTCGAGCAGCACCAACGTCTCGACACGATGATCGAGGTTGCGCTGCATGAGGTCGGCCGAGCCCATGTAGGTGAGCGGTTCTGCCGGTCCTGCGCCGTTTCCGAAGTGATAGACACGGGCGTGTTCGAGGTAGCGGCCAATGATCGAGCGAACGCTTATGTTGTCTGAGAGTCCCTTCACACCCGCACGCAGGCTGCACATACCGCGAACGATCAGGTCAATTTCGACGCCCGACTGGCTCGCTTCGTAGAGCAAACCAATCATGCCAGGGTCGACGAGCGAGTTCATCTTCATGATGATCCGGCCGTGCTCGGCCCGCATCTCTTGTCGGATTAACTCGCTCAGTCCGTTGCGCAAGCCGTCAGGAGCAACAAGAAGGTCGTCGTAGCTGATCTGGCCGCCGTAGCCGGTGAGCGTGTTGAACAGCACAGCGACCTCGTCGCCGAGTTTCTCCGATGCGGTCATGAGCGAGAAGTCACCATAGAGCTTGGCGGTTCCGTCGTTGTAGTTGCCGGTGCCGAAGTGGGAGTAGCGAACGAGGCGTCCAGCTTCTCTGCGGACGATCATGGTGAGTTTCGCGTGGATCTTCAAGCCGGTCAGGCCATAGGTGACGTGCACACCGGCCTGTTCAAGGGTCTTTGCCCATTCGATGTTTGCCCGTTCATCGAAACGAGCCTTGAGCTCGATGAGGACCGCTACCTGCTTACCCTTTTCGGCGGCTCGAACCAGTGCTCGGATGATCGCGCTGTCAGAAGCTGTGCGATACAGCGTCATCTTGATCGCAACCACGTCAGGATCTGAGGCTGCTCGACGGATCAGCTCTTGGGTGGTTTCTGCAAACGACTCGTATGGATGGTGTACGAGCAGGTCTCTCCTGCGCAACGTTTCAAACAGGTCGATCTCGTCACCTGAACGCTTCGAAATTCGCGCAGGAATGACCGGAACGAACTCGTCGAAGCGAAGATCGGGGCGATCGAGTTTGAGCAACGTCCAAAGGTCGACCATCGAGAGCACCGCAGTGTCGGTGTAGATATCGGAGTCTTCGAGTTCGAGTTCTCGCCGAAGCAACTCACGGATCGAGTCACCGTTGGACTGGCCCATCTCGAGACGCACGGCGTTGCCGAACCGTCGACGTCGCAGCTCCATCTCGACCAGTTCGAGGAGGTCGTCAGCTTCTTCCTCTCGATAGTTAAGGTCGGCGTTTCGAGTGACGCGAAAGGTGGCGTACTCCTCGACTTCAAGACCAGGGAAGAGCTGTGAGAGGTGCGCGAGCACCAAGTCCTCGATCAGGACGTACCGACCGGGCTGGGCGGTCTTTACGAAGCGGTCAACAAGGTCTGGGATTTTGATGCGGGCGAACTGGGTGCGGTCCTCATCAACTTGGCGCACACGAACGCCGAGGTTGAGCGAGAGGTCGGAGATGTATGGGAAAGGGTGACCTGGATCGAGCCCGAGGGGTGTCAGGATCGGGAAGACCTGCTCGTCGAAGTACTCATCGGCGACCTTGCGGTCATCACCTTCGAGTTCTTCATAGGCAACAAAGGAGATGCCTTGAAGTTCGAGCTGAGGAACGAGCTGACTGCTGAAGATCTGTTGTCGTTGGTCCTCCAGGCCACGGAGAGCCTTTTGGATATCTCGAAGTTGTTCGTCGGGAGTTCTGCCGTCGGGGCCGCGGCGACGCACCTCGGCAGCTACCAGGTCCTGCAAACCCGCAACTCGAACCTGGAAGAACTCGTCGAGGTTGCCGGCGTAGATCGCAACGAACTTCAAACGTTCGAGGAGTGGGATCTGTACGTCTGTCGCAAGGGCGAGAACGCGTGCGTTGAACGACAACCAGCTCAGTTCTCGGTTGAGATAGTTCGTGGCGTTGTTGTCGATGGGCGCGACGCTGAACGAGCGGCCCTCAAGACCGATCACCTCAGCGTCATCCATTTGCGCCCTCCTCAGAGATTTGCCAACAAGACTTCAATTTCAGTCGATTGGCCCTGGTATGTCAGATCGGGTCGAACGGAAAGATGATTAGCGAGTCAGCTCGCGTCGGAATCTTCCTCGTAGCCAAGATCCCACTCGATGTAGATGCGCTCGCGCTCTCCATCGCGATTGACCCGCTCGCGGTTGCGACGGAACTGTGGATCGTGTGGTGGCAACAACAAGAGCCGAGCGTGAACTCGCTCACGGAACCCGTCCATGAGCGCACCGTCTCCGGAGATTGCTCGGATGTCCCAGTGCGGTGCCACAGGTCCGTTGTAGACAATCTTGGCGTGGCCTTGGGCCGGAAGCTGTTCTTCCATTGTGTCGGACATAATTTCCTTCATTGCCGATTGGTGCGTCTTCGATCGTCGAACCGCAGCCACAAACAGCAGCGTTTTGTAGAGCTCAGACGGCCTCAAGACTAGCGCCAGCTGTGTTAAGGATGGTCAAGAATCTCAAAGTCGTAGGGCAAAAGACTTACTTTATGGGAACTTTCGGTGCAGTCTGTACGTAGTGTTTGTTATGAACACCTGGAGGTGTGCCTGATGGAACCTAATTGGATGGCGAAGGGTTTGTGCGCAAACCAACCGCCGGAAGTCTTCTTCCCCAGCGATGGCGTCGGCGTTGAAATCGCCAAGAAGATCTGCGCGCAATGCCCAGTTGTTGACGGGTGCCTCGAGTACGCGCTGACCAACCGAATCGACCACGGCGTATGGGGCGGCTGCTCCGAGCGCCAACGACGGCGCATCATCAAGGCGCGCCGCAAAGAGGCTGAGAAAGCCGAGAAGAGCTCGCGAATCACGCTGCGTTCCCGGCTCTAAACGTTCAGTAATCAACGAACAAAACGCAAACAAAACGCATAAGGACCCCGGGCGCCGTCGAGGCGGCCGGGGTCCTTGCGTATATACAGGCTGCGGGCCAAGCCGCAGAAACTCCGAGCGGAGCTATGCCTTGTTGTCTTGCGTGTTGTCTTGTGGTGTCTCGTCGTCAAGCCCGTCTGACAGGCCGTCTTTGAATTCCTTCTGAGCTTGTCCGAGCGACCGAGCGAGCTTTGGAAGTTTGGCCCCGCCGAACAAGACGAGGATCACTACGAGAACGATAAGAAGTTCTGGTGCACCTAGATTCATGGTGTCAAGCGTAACAGGTCGTTACGGGAACGGCTTGTCAACCGCCAGCCTCGGCGGCAAGGGCTGCACGTGCAAGCGCTCGCTGACGGCGGATTCGGCGACGCTCACGCTCGCTCATCCCGCCCCAAATGCCAAACTTCTCGCCGTTCTGGAGGGCGTACTCGAGGCAGTCCTCCCGAACAACACAGCCTCGGCACACTTCTTTTGCTTCTTTCGTCGATGCCCCACGCTCTGGAAAGAAAAGATCCGGGTCAACGCCCAGACAGTTCGCGAAGTCGTGCCAGGAAGGTTCTTCCTGTTCCTGCTCCCTTATACACATCTGACGCTGCCGGCGACACCTCACGTGTGAGACGCGGCATACCGCTGATTCTGCGTATGCTGATGAACTAAGTCAACCTCAGCACTAACCTTGCGAGTCATTTCTTTGATTTGGTCATTGGTAAAATACTGACCAGTCGT